>DHLV01000224.1 GCA_002405445.1 Flammeovirgaceae bacterium UBA4659
AAATGCACAAGTTGCCACCGTTACTAAATTTGCTAATGTTATTGCCGAAGCCGAGTTGAAAGATAACCTCTCCATACTCGCTTCTGATGCGTTGGAGGGCAGAGAGACCGGAACCCGGGGTCAAAAAATGGCAGCGGCTTTCATCAGCAACTACTTCAGCGAACTGGGTCTGGCCGGGCCGGTCAATGGCTCACACTACATGCCCGTGGATTTGTATTCGATAAAGCCCGGTGACATTTATGCAAAAGCAGGCACTGCCCGATTCTCTAACTTCAACGAAGTTGTTTACCTCGGCTCTGCCGACAGTGGTGGCGAGATAGCGACCGAGGTGGTGTTTGCCGGCAACGGTACAGAGGGTGACCTCGCATATTTGGACGTAAAAGATAAGTCCGTTGCAATCATCACTGAACCATTTTCGCTCGGCCTGTTGTCTGGCCTGCGCAAAATGGCTGCCACAGCGCGCGATAAAGGCGCGAAAATGATCTTCTTCATCCCAAGCGGAACAGCCGAAGAATTCAAAGTTCCTGCCGCACAACTGCAAGGGTACTTGTCGGGTGGCAGCCTTGCGCTTGAGAAGCCAAGCGCAGATAGCCCCAACAAAGGTGTTTTCTTTATCAACCCGGTGGCTGCGGAAAAGATATTTGCCACCACCGTGGTGAAACTGCAGGCGCTGGCAAAAGAAGATGCGGCCAAAAAGAAACTGAAAAAAGTAAAGCCCGCCAAACTCAGCTACCAGGTGAATATGGCGGTCGGCAACATGAAGTCAGAAAATATTCTAGGTTTTATGGAGGGCTCCGATAAGAAAGACGAGGTAGTGGTGATCACCGCACACTACGACCACATCGGCAAAAACGATGACACTGGTGGCGACCAAATCAACAACGGAGCAGATGATGATGGCTCCGGCACGGTGTCGGTGCTTCAAATGGCAAAAGCATTTGCGCAGGCTAAAAGAGAGGGCAAGGGGCCGCGCAGAAGTATTTTGTTCATGACGGTGACGGGCGAGGAACAAGGCTTATTTGGATCTGAGTATTATTCGGAGCACCCCGTCTTTCCGCTGAATAACACGGTGGTGAACATCAATATTGATATGATCGGCAGGCGCGATCCCGAGCACAAGGGCAAACCGGATTATGTGTATGTGATCGGGTCCGACAAGCTTTCAAGTGAATTGCACGAAATCAACGAACGCAATAACAGAACCTACGAGAAATTGGATTTTGACTACTTGTATAACGATGAGAAGCACCCCACCAACCTGTACAAGCGCTCTGACCACTGGAACTTTGCAAAGAAAGGTATTCCGATTGTTTTCTTCTTCGATGGCATTCACGAAGATTACCACAAGGTAACAGACGAAGTGGGCAAGATTGAGTTCGATTTGATGGCCAAACGCGCCCGCACCGCCTTTTATACTGCTTGGGAAATTGCCAACCGAGACAATCGTCTGGCCATTGATAAGAAGTAAGCCAAATTCAAGTTCGCTGGTGGCATCATCTTTTACTATGCCAATGATGAGATTTGCTTTTTGGTGTTTGCCGGTATTGCTGCTTGGCTGCACCAAAGGCAAAAAACCGGGTATGCAAGAGGTGGAGAAACATGAATCAGAAATAAATGCATGGCATGCCAAACGCATGGATGATTTGGTGGCACCTGGCGGGTGGGTGAACCTGGTCGGTCTGTTTTGGCTTGAACCCGGAACCCATTCCTTTGGAAGCGGAGAAGACAACGATATCGTTTTTCCCAAAGGCACCGTGCCTGACAGAGCCGGATTATTTTTGGTGCACAACGGCCAGGTGATCATCACTGCCGCAAAAGGGGTTGAAATTCTAGTTGATGGAAAGCCCGTTACCACAGCGCTGATCTTTCACCCTGATTCGGTGAGAAACCCCGTGCTGGCACTCGACTCCGTTCGGTGGAATGTGATTCAACGTGGAAACAAACTCGGCATTCGCCTGCGCGACCTCAACAGTCCGGCACTCAAAGATTTTAAAGGCGTGGAAAGGTACCCGGTTGATATCGCCTGGAGGCTGCAGGCACGGTTCGAAAAATATGACGCACAAAAAACAATTCCGATCACCAACATCATCGGGCAAACACTCGAGCAGCACTCACCGGGGGCAGTTGTGTTTGGGTGGAACGGGCATCAATTCAGGCTCGATGCGTTAGAAGAACCGGATGGTTTCCTCATCGTATTTGCTGATGAAACGGCAGGGCAACAGACATACGGAGGCGGACGCTTCATCATCATAGCCAAGCCAGACGCAGCCGGAAAAACAATCATCGACTTTAACAAAGCCTACAACCCACCTTGCGTATTTTCGGCATTTGCCACGTGCCCGCTGCCGCCAAAGCAGAACAGATTGCCCTTTGAAATCAAAGCGGGCGAGTTGGACTATCATGGTGGCGGACGACATCAAGCTGTATCTGCGCAGCACTAAAGATTGGGGGTTGCGAAGCTTGTTATATATGTTTACACGGCATCGGAAGGATAACGATCAAACATGCCACATGTGGGTCATGCAAAAGAAACACCTCATACTACTCGTACAGTCCCTGTTGTCGGTGATCACTTTTATAGACCGCAACGCCCTCTCCATTGCCGGATTGCGCATCACACAAGATTTGGGACTCAGCGAAAGCCAGTTCGGATGGATACTGACGGCATTCACTTTATCCCAGAATTGTCATTAGAAAGTAAAACT
>DHLV01000061.1:0-10958 GCA_002405445.1 Flammeovirgaceae bacterium UBA4659
CCGGTGCTTTCCCAAGAAAACCCGCCAAGGTCTTCATCTAAATCTTTCGCCAATTGCCGATTTGCTTTTGTTTCCAGATGGACGGCAAACAATTTAGAATTCGTATAAAAATTGGAAACCGTATCATTCAAGTTAGTGGTGTACAAGAGTTCTTTCGAATCGGGCGACCAGTCATCAAATGAATCTCCACTCGCGTTGGTCACAACAGGTACAATTTTTCTTGAAGCAATGTCAACCACCGAGATGTCGGATTTTACAAATGAATTAATAAGCGGGTCGGGCTGGTGGCTGAAGGCGATTTTAGTTCCATCGGGTGAAACGGAAAAACCGGTGACGGTAAACTTGCCTTCAGTAATGCGCTTCGCTTTTGGCCATTCGATGCACCCGGCTTTCACTTTCAGTGAGTCCACTGTTTCATAGCACGGTCTTTCCGTTGGATCTTGCATGTCAGGCTTGAAATCGAGTTGCCACAAATGTGAAAGCGTGAACTCTTTGTCGTCTGCTTCAAAAGCGCCATATCTCTTTTCTCTTTCCTTTTTAGCTTTATCGTCTTTCTCGGCCTTTACAAACACAAGCCGTTTCCCATCGGGATGCCATTCATAAAATGCAATGCCCTCCTCTTCACGTGTAATGGCACGGGCCTCTCCGCCATTGACCCTCAAAACATAAATTTGATTTTTGTTGCCACGGTCGGAAAGAAACGCGAGCCACTGGCCATCGGGCGAGAATAAAGGACCCGTGCTGCTGTTTTTTGGATTATGGGTGAGTTGAAAGGGTTTGCCTCCTTCACGATACATCCAGATTTCGGTATCGTACCGGTTGTCGCTCCAATCGGTGGTTTGCACGGTATAGGCCACTGTTTTCCCATCAGGCGAAAGCTGTACATTACCTACGTTGCGCAATGAAATTACTTCTTCAATGCTCGGCACGTGTTGACCCCGTGCGAGCATGAATGTTAGCAAACAAATAACGATTGACGCGCTTATTTTCATGGCTTCGGAATGATTGGTGCAATAACAAAGCAACAAAATTTTCTGTGTTGTGTGCCCTTTATTTTACGACTGGCCAAAGAAATGGTGCCAGCGGAGATGCATATTTCGCAAGGGTAATTTTCACCTTATATTTGTGGGAAATCTTGAATTATCATTTTTATGCGACTAGCGCAGTTGGCCAGAAAACTATCCGTAAAGCAAACTGAGGTGGTGGCCTTTTTGGCAAATCAAAATATTAGCATAGCCGATCACTCCAATGCCCGTGTTGACGAGGAACACATGCGGTTAGTAATTCAAAACTTTGCGCCTCATTTGATGGAGGAGGTTTTTGCACAAGAGGCAGAAGAACAAGCCGCCCCCGAACAGGTTGTTGAAAACGCATTGGAAGAAACACCTGAGCAAGAAGTTGAAGTGGTAGCCGAGCCAGGGCAAGAAGTGACGGAGTTGTCAGATGCTCGTGCACCCGAGTTGATCAAAGCTCCAAAAGTAGAATTGCAAGGATTGAAAGTGTTGGGCAAAATTGAGTTACCGGAGCCCAAGAAAAAAGAAGCAACTGAGCAAAAGATAGAGAACCGCCCCGCCCGAGAACGGAGAGAGAAAAGATCCTTTGAACGAAGGGAAAAACATAACCCCATTGCGCTGCAGCGCGAACGTGAAGAACGCGAGGCGGAACAAAAGCGGCAGGAGAAACTAAAAGCCGAAAAAGAACTAAAGACCAAGCGCTACCTCAACAAAGTAAAACCACAAACAGCTAAGCCTGTGAAGTTGGTAAAAGAAGAAGTTGAGGAGATGCGATTTGAAGAAGAACCTCAACCCAAGAGCCTGCTGGGCCGTTTTTGGAAATGGCTGCGCACGTAAACCCAACGGCAAGAAAAGTAACGGCTTCGTTGGTGAACAGCGAGTTGTTGTTTTCCACCTCGCGCAGCAGCGGGCCGGGTGGCCAAAACGTCAACAAAGTCAATTCAAAAGTTACGTTGCGTTGGCCCCTCGCCAATTCTACAATTCTTACAGAAGAAGAAAAAGAACTGTTGCTTCGCAAACTTGCCTCGCGGCTAACAACAGAAGGCGAATTGATGATTATTTCGCAACAGAGTCGTTCGCAACAACAGAACAAAGAGTTGGCCATTGAAAAGCTAGATGCGTTGCTGACCAAAGCATTTGCCAAGAAGAAAGTGCGCAAGGCAACCAAACCCTCAAAGGCAGCAGTACAAAACCGAATCGAAAAAAAGAAACGCCATTCTGAAAAGAAGAAGATGCGCAGAGTAGATGATTGAACTTTGGGCCAGCGTACGCAGTTGAATACACAACCACAATAAATGACGACACTACAAATTTGCCTGCCGCAGTAGGATGCGCTCAACAGTTGCGAGCGCAAAACGCTGGAATCGATCAGCGATGAAAACTTTTACAGTCCCATTGTGCCCAATGGCAACTCACCCTCGTGGCTGATGGGGCATTTGGCAGAATCGGATGATGCCCTGCTCGAGTTATTGGGTATCGGGCCACGGTTATTCCCCGAACTCACCACGATTTATCACCATAGCCGCGGTGCGAACCAATCGGGGCACCTCAGCAACGCAGCGTTAGTCGAGCGCTTCAACGCTATTTCGGCAGTGCTTAACTAGGCATTTGCCAACTGGAACGAGAGTGATTGGCTCAGTAGGCACACCGCAGTGAGCGATGCAGATTTTCAAAGAGAGCTCCACCGCAATTAGCCGAACGTAATGTTGAGCCGTGTTTCACACAAGGCCTCGCACCTGGGGCAACTGGCACTTCTTAAATTGGGACAAAAAAGCCTGAAATGAATCATTGTTTTGCACCCGGTGCGGCTCTATATTGCGCTGTTTAAAATCAGTCTAAATAAGGATGGCCAAAAGCGTGGCAGAAATGAAACCTGGTGAGACGGCTGTGATTGCCCATTTTAACGATGAGCAGATTGCGGTAAAGTTGATGGAAATGGGTTTTCTGCCGGGCACCGCGGTGCGGTTCAATTTTGCTGCTCCCTTTGGAGACCCCGTTTGCGTGACGGTTTCAGATTACGACTTGTCGCTGCGGATTGACGAAGCCTCCACCATTTCAATCATCGACTAATGGCGAACGGCAAGCGACTGAAGATAGCGCTGGTGGGAAAACCCAATTCGGGTAAGTCATCGTTGTTTAACCAGCTCACAGGCCTCAATCAAAAAATAGGAAATTTTCCGGGCGTTACCGTTGACAAGCGGACGGGATTTTGTAGCCTGGATGAAAATACACAAGGCGAAATCATTGACCTGCCCGGCATTTACAGTTTGTATCCGCGCACGCTGGACGAAAAAATTGTCACTGAAATCTTTACCGACCGCCAGCACAAACTTTATCCCGACAAGGTAGTACTGATTGCCGATGCCACCAACCTCAAAAACAGTCTGCTGTTGTTAACGCAGTTGATGGATTTAAAAGTACCCACAGTACTGGCTTTGAACATGATGGATTTGGCGGCAAAGTCGGGGATGAGCCTGGATGTTAAAAAGCTGGCGTTGGAGTTGGGCATACCGGTGGTGATGATCAATGCACGCCTGGGGCACGGCATCGGTGATTTGAAGAGAGAAATGCTGCGTGGGGTACAACCTTCTTCTAAGTCGGTATTCACCATTGAGGAGTCCATCCAACCGGTGGTGCGCACAACGCGCAGTCACTTTTCGTTGGCGACTGATTACGAGGCATATCAATACCTGCAACAGCCGGACAATCTGGTTTTTTTGAAGCCGGAAGACCGCGACTGGATCAAAGCTACTGCCAAACAACACAGCTTTTTTGCCCACAAATTTCAAGGTGCCGAAACGGTAACAAGGTATGGTTTCATTCAAGAGTTGCTCAACAAAGTGGTGCTGCGAAAGTCTACGCGTGAGTGGAAAAAAGTCTCGTACGGCATCGATCAAGTACTCACGCACAAGGTGTGGGGCTACCTGATATTTTTTGTAGTACTGTTCCTCATTTTCCAGGCAATCTTTGCGTGGGCGCAAATACCGATGGATTTTATTGATACTTCTTTTGCGCGTTTGAGCAACTGGCTGGCAAAGGAGTTGCCCGAGGGGCCGTTTTTCGAAATGATTTCGCTGGGCATCGCACCCGGTATTGGCGGTATCGTCATCTTCATTCCGCAAATCGCAATTTTGTTTGCGTTTATCGCCATTTTGGAAGAAACCGGTTACATGGCGCGTGTCGTTTTTATGATGGATAAAATCATGCGCAAGTTTGGGCTCAATGGTAAAAGTGTTGTGCCACTCATGTCGGGGTGGGCATGTGCCATTCCCGCCATCATGGCCACACGCACCATCGACAATTGGAAAGATCGCCTGATTACCATCTTTGTCACGCCCTTTATGAGTTGCTCTGCGCGATTGCCAGTGTTCACCATTTTGGTCGCACTGATCATTCCCGATACAAAACTGTTTGGTTTCTTCACCTACCAGGGGTTGGTATTGATGGGCCTATACCTGCTTGGATTTTCAGCGGCCATCCTTTCAGCGTGGGCCATGAAGTTCATAATCAAAACCACCGAGCGCAGTTACCTGATGATGGAGTTGCCCACCTACCGTATGCCCAAGTGGAGCAACGTGGGTTACACCATTGTAGAAAAAACAAAAGCGTTTGTGTTTGAGGCAGGCAAAGTGATTTTGGCTATCTCGGTTATTCTTTGGGTGCTGGCCAGCTACGGCCCCGTTGACGAAATGAACGCAGCCAAGCGACTGATGCGCGAAGACGGTGAAAAAAAGGGGTTGAGCGAAGAGCAGATACAAGACAACATTGCGGCTTACAAGCTAGAGCACTCTTATGCCGGCAAGCTGGGTAAAACCATTGAGCCACTGATCAAACCGTTGGGGTACGATTGGAAAATCGGCATTGCACTGGTGACTTCGTTTGCTGCGCGCGAGGTTTTTGTGGGAACCATCGCCACCATCTACAGCATTGGCAGCGCAGAAGACCAACCCACCATCAAACAGCGCCTGAAAAAGGAGATAGACCCCACCACAGGCAAGCCCCGCTACACACCGGCTGTCGGTCTGTCGCTACTGGTGTTCTACACTTTCGCCATGCAATGCGCCAGCACACTGGCCATTGTGAAGCGCGAAACAAAAGGGTGGAAATGGCCTTTGATTCAATTGGCATATATGACGGGCCTGGCGTATTTATCTGCCTTCGTCATTTACCAAACGATGGGTTAGGTAACCTTTGCGTAATATCTTGGCCGATATTTTGCTTTTTCATTTTCAAGATTACCCTATCTTTAGCCAACTTTAATCTAATCTATGAAAGACTACCAGTTAGGGCTGTTGTACTTAGCCCACCTCCTCATGAGTGCCGATGGCGTCATTGACGAAAAAGAAACAACTGCGCTCCAGCGCGTCAAGTCACGGGAAGGGATCAGCGATGAGTTGTTCCTCGAATTTAAGGAAAACATAAAGTCGTTGCGGGAAAAAGAAATTTACCACCGGGGCATTGAAATGCTCAACCGCTGTTCTGATTCCGATAAGCTGAAGGCATTCGTTCACATGTATAAAATGCAGGAGGTAGACGGCACAGTGCACATCAAAGAAGTAAGGCTGCTGCTATATTCAGTAAAGATGACGTCTATTGAGTTCAACGATGTTGTAGCACAAGCAAAGGTTACGGTTTATTAATGGATGCACGAAGGCTGGTTATTGTTTGGGTCACAGCAACTGCCGCAGCATGCACACCACCAAATCGATTTACAGACAGAACCCTCCAAAACATAACCGAGCTGCAAGACCGCAGGCGCGGTGATTCACTGTTACATTTTCTATTGGACAAACATCCGGTGTATCGCAAGGAGGCTGCGCTGTCATTTGCCTCAGTTCAAGATACGGTTGCAGCCTTGCAACTCGGCAACATGCTTTTAGAAGACCCCGTAGCAGAAGCGCGGGCTGCTGCTGCATTTGCATTGGGCCAAACGCCATGTGCTGCCGCCTGCAATGCGTTGATCCCTGCACTCCAAGAGAAAGATCCGTTGGTGTTACGCGAAGTGTTGGAAGCACTCGGCAAAACCATTCGCAAAGACGACCTACAGGTATTGAAGAACTTCAAACCCGCAGATTCACTTGGTCAAATAGGCTTGGCTTGGGCCTATTACCACTTGGCGCTGCGGGGCCTGGCCGACTCCACTATTGCAGCACGGCAGGCAACACTTATTTCAAATCAGTCTCCTGCCACAGCAAGGCTGGCGGCAGCACATTTTTTTGCACGCGGGCAAAACACCAACGCAGATAAGTTTTCGTTAGCGCTGCTGCAAGCGACAAAAGACAGTAATGCCTTTGTGAGAATGGCGGCTGCAACAGCAATACGAAAAATTGATTCGACTGCTGCACTGCAACCGTTGCTTGCCATGCTTAAAAGCGATCCCGACTATCGCGTGAGGGTGGCTGCGGCACGGGCGCTGGCGGGCTTGTCATCGCCCCGCGCAAATCAAGCGTTGCTCACTTCGCTCATGGACAAAAATGTAAACGTGGGCATCGCGATTGCTGAGGGATTGAAACCCAACAAGTCAGTTGTTGGGGAGATTCTGGCACAAGCAAAGCAAACGAGTAATTGGCGCATTCGCACCAATTTGTATCGCCTCGCCTTAGATTTGCAGCCGAGTGCAGCGCTTGAGCGCGAGATTCAGCAACTATACCAATCGAGCAGTAATGACTACGAACGCGCAGGCTACTTGTCGGCTTTAGCGTCACAAATCAACTCATTCGAATTTATAAAGCAAGCCGTATTGACTTCTTCCAGCTTGGTCATTAACACATCAGCCGCACAAGCACTCGTTGCACTCAATCAAAAAGCAACAAAAGAAATGTTTACGGCATTTGGTGCGGCTTACCGCGAGGCGATTCTGAGTGGAGATCCGGGCGTAATCGGTATTGTTTGCTCCGCGCTCAAAGAGCCTAGTTTGGGCTTCAAGGATTTGATTAAAGACTTTTCATTTCTTCAACAAGCAAAATCAAAACTGCAACTGCCAAAAGATGTAGAGGCTTTACAACCCTTAGAAGAAACCATCGCTTACTTTGAGGGTCGAGAGAAACCAACATCTCCAAAGAACCCATTCAACCATCCTATTGATTGGGAGTTGGTGAAGAAAATACCGGCAAATCAAAAAGTAAAAATCACTACGGATAAAGGCGACATTATTCTGCAGTTACTTGTAGAAGAAGCGCCCGGTTCGGTAGTAAATTTTATTTCGCTCGCCAACCAAAAATACTTTGATGGAAAAAATTTCCACCGCGTGGTACCTAACTTTGTGATTCAAGGCGGCTGCAACCGAGGCGATGGATTTGGCAGCGAAGATTATTCTATTCGTTCTGAATTTGGAATGAGACGTTACACAGAAGGATCAGTCGGCATGGCATCGGCCGGAAAAGATACCGAGGGCACACAATGGTTTATCGCACATTCTCCCACGCCACATTTAGATGGCCGTTATACTATATTTGCCACCGTTTTGCAGGGTATGGATGTAGTTCATGCCATGGAAGTTGGTGATAAAATAGTGAGTGTAGCATTGATTCAATGAACAAATGTTGGGTGATTTTGCTGGCGTTGGCCGTAGGCGCGTGCAGCAGCAAAAAGGATAAATTCAGCGATCTGTTTGCCAGAGGCAAATCTTTAGGTCAGGTGAATAAACGATTGGAGGAGGCATCTGGTCTCGTAGAAAGTTTCGCCCACCCCAAACACTTTTGGACATTGAACGATAGCGGCCACCCCGCAGAGGTATTTTTGATTGATGACAAAGCACAAATCAAGTTAGTCTGCAAAATCAAAGGTGTTGAGAACAGGGATTTTGAAGACATCACCATCGGCACAGGGCCGATTGAAGGAAAAAAATATATTTATGTTGGCGACATTGGCGATAACCTCGAGAAATTTCCGTTAAAGCTTATCTATCGTTTCCCCGAACCTGTTTCATTCGATTCTACAGAAATCACGATTTCAGATTTCGATACATTGAAGGTTCAGTTAGATGGAAAAATTCGAGACACCGAAGCACTGTTTGTAGACCCAGTTAAACGTGATCTATACCTGGTGTCCAAGCGCGAAGATTCCGTTCGATTATTTCAAGTTACCTACCCATTTACAAAAGATACAATGGTAGCCAAGCAGGTGGCCATTCTGCCGTTTCACAAAATTGTAGCAGCGCACATCACCTATTCCGGTCAAGAACTTTTAATGAAAGATTATGACCGCGTTTACTATTGGCAGAACCGCAAAGGATTGGCGATTTCAGAATGGCTGCAATCACAACCCGAAACACTTGCTTACGACCGCGAAAGGCAGGGCGAAGCTATTTGTTGGGCAAACGATGGCAACGGATATTATACACTCAGCGAAGCCGTGCGGGGAGAAATGGGGAGGCTCTTGTACTATAAAAGAAAATGAACCACTATTCTGAGCGGCCAGGTTCCGGTTCATCATTTAAAACAGTCACTCGAAGAGGCTTGCAAAATCCGTAGAAACAAATGCATTAGCGAAGAATCCCCAATCGATGCATATCGATTCTGATTGCGGGATCCTTCGCTATCGTTGAGCTTCTGATGATTCTGTGCTAAGGATGCAGTCAATGTTTGTTGAAGCGCTTGAGCTATTGAACCGCTCAGGATTGGTGCTCTGGGTCAAGATTGCCGCTTGATCAATTCCTGTGCAAAATGCCGGAGTATCGACTGGTCGGTGGACAAAGTTTCAAGTGACTGAAAGCCTTTTTCGAAGTAGTCGCTTATCCGCTGTTCCGTTAGCTGAGCAATGTTGTTGCGGTCATAAATTTCTGTAATGGCCTTTACCTTCTTCCTTTTATCAAACTTTTTGGCAGCAAGCCAGCGAAGCAATTCCGTTTTGTCTTTTCGCTTTGCTTTTTCTAAGGCTTTGATTAATAAGAAAGTTTTCTTGTTTGCAATGATATCGCCCCCCACTTGCTTGCCAAACTTTTTCTGGTCGGCATAAACATCCAATAAGTCATCTTTCAACTGAAATCCAATGCCAATGTTTGTGCCGAATTCCCGCAATGAGTTTCTGTCGTCTGCCGAAGCGCCTGCCAACAAAGCACCCAATTCCAAAGCAAAGCCCAACAAGACAGCCGTCTTCAGCCGAATCATTTCAATGTATTGTGCCTCGGTCACTTTGCTCTCAGATTCAAACTCCATGTCCCACTGTTGCCCCTCGCAAACTTCGGCCGCGCACTGATTGAAAATGCGGAGCACTTCTTTGAGTTTTGCTTCTTCCAAATCCAAAAACATGTCGTACACTTTTACGAGCATCACATCGCCCGATAAAATGGCCGTGTTTACATTCCATTTTTCATGCACGGTCGGTTTGCCTCTTCGCAACGGGGCTTTGTCCATAATGTCATCGTGCAGCAAGGTAAAATTGTGAAATGCCTCCACGGCTGTAGCATATTTAATAATGCCGTCTGTATCCTTTTTATACAGTGAATAAGACAACACCGCGAGCAATGGCCGCAGCCTTTTGCCGCCCAGCGCCATAATGTAGCGAATGGGTTCGTACAACGACTTGGGCTGGTAGCCAAACGCCTGCTTCTTTATTTCAGCTTCAATTTGCTTTTTCCAGTGGTCAATCATGCTAAAATTCTATCGAACGAGTTTTATCAATTTCAAAAGTTAAGTCAATCAATCGTCTATCTACGTCTGTTTTTTTGATGCGCACCTGCACTTTATCACCGAGGCGGTAGACCTTTTTCCTGCGTCTGCCAATAGCGCGGTAGTTCTTTTCGTCAAACTCGTAGAAATCGTCTTTCATGTCAGCCAGGCGTACCATGCCTTCGCATTTGGTCTCTACAATCTCCACAAAAATACCAAAGTCAGTAACGCCAGTAATGATGCCGTCATAAACTTTATCTTCTGCTAAGCTCATGAATTCTACCTGCTTGTATTTAATGCTCGCACGTTCTGCATCTGCAGCCCTTTTCTCGCGTTCGCTGGAGTGGATACACTTTTCTTCATACTCTTTTTTACTCACTGGCTTACCGCCATCCAGGTAGCGCTGTAACAACCGGTGCACCATCATGTCAGGGTACCTGCGAATGGGCGAGGTAAAGTGTGTATAATGATCAAATGCCAGCCCGAAGTGACCCTTGGCCTCGGTAGTGTATTTGGCTTTGGCCATCGCGCGCACCGCCAGCGATTGCAGCACGTTTTGCTCCGGCTTACCTTCAATTTCATCCATCAGTTTGTTGAGTGATCGCGAGACGACTGCCTCTTCCACATTCACTTTATGACCAAATTGTTTGGCAAACACGGCAAAGTCTTCCACCTTTTGCGGATCCGGGAAATCGTGCGTACGATACACAAAGGTGTTGGCTGACTCTCCCTTTTTCATTTTAAAAACATGGGTAGCCACTGCCCGATTTGCCAATAACATGAATTCTTCAATCAGTTTATGAGCGTCTTTTCTGATTTTGGGTATTACCATCAGTGGCTTGCCTTGCGGGTCCAACTTGAATTTGACTTCGGCAGTTTCAAAGTTTACCGCTCCTTTTTTAAAACGTTCTTTGCGCAGGATGTGGTGCAGCTGATTCAGTAACTTTAACTCTGGCGCAAACCGGCCCTCGCCTGTTTCGATTACTTCTTGTGCCTGTTCATAGGTAAAGCGGTGATCAGAATGGATAATGGTTCGGCCAAACCACTCTTTGTGTATCTTGCCTTTGTCGTCCATTTCAAAAACGGCTGCAAAGGTTAGCTTGTCTTCATGCGGCCGAAGGCTGCACAGTGCGTTTGACAAGCGCTCGGGCAGCATGGGCACTGTGCGGTCAACTAAATACACCGATGTAGCTCGATCAAAGGCATCATCGTCCAGCACTGTACCCGGAACTACGTAGTGGGTTACATCGGCTATGTGTACGCCAATTTCATAGCGGCCATTCGGCAGTTGCTGAAATGAAATCGCATCGTCAAAATCTTTGGCGTCTTCCGGGTC
>DHLV01000061.1:11191-17945 GCA_002405445.1 Flammeovirgaceae bacterium UBA4659
TCCGGAAAACGGAATGGCAAATCGAACTCCGCCATGATGGAATGTATCTCGGCATTGTTCTCGCCTGTTTTACCCAAAATCTCCACCACTTTTGCTTCCGGGTTTTTATCTCCAGCAGCCCATTTGGTTACTTCAATCAACACCTTGTCGTTGTGTTTGGCGTTGTTCAGGTTTTCAGGGTAAACAAAAAAATCCTGATACATTTTTTTGAAGTCGGGCACAACAAAGCCATAGTTCTTCGATACTTCCAGCTTACCCACAAAGCGGTTGCGTCCGCGCTTGATCAATTCTACCACTCGTCCCTCGGGGCTGCTGCCAGCACGCTTGCCGCCCAACAACTGCACGCGCACAGTATCGCCATGGATGGCATCGCCTAGGTCGCGTGTCTGCACATAGATGTCTTTCTTGCCTTCTTCGCCCGTTACCACGTAGGCAAACCGCGGGTTCACGTGGTCTACAACACCTACGGTGCCTTTGGCCGACTTCACGGGTCTGAAACTTCCGTTGCTGAGTTGGTCTAGCTTGCCCTCGTAGACCAAAGAATCGAGCATCCCGTAGAGCTCATTGATGAGCGGCTTCTTTTTTACCTGAAGTTTTTTGGCAATCTGTGGCACCGAATATGCCTTGCCTTCCATCGTATCGATAAATGAGAGGAGTGAGTCAAACAATTCACGGATTTGGTTGCGATCTCTGTTTTCTTGCTGCTTTTTGAATTTCTTTTTGTTCATGAAAAAATGATTTCTTGTTGCTCGATCAAGCCCATACCCTTCATCTTCAGTATCAATTGTGCAATCACCACCACATCGCCAACGCAGTAATCTGCAATCTTCTTAAGATCATTTTCTTTGTAGTAAACGCTGTTTACCTGACTGCCATCCATCATGCCTTTGCTCGATGGGATGTTGAAAATCGCAGCGAGCAAATCCAAAGATGTGTAGTGCTTGTAATCACCAAACTTCCACAGTTCCATGGTATCAAGGTGGGGTACTTCCCAGGGTTTTTTGCCGGCATAGTCCAGTTGAAACGGCAGCGCCACGCCATTGATCAACATTCTCCGGCTGATGTATGGAAAGTCAAACTCCTTGCCGTTGTGGGCGCACAATTTCACATTGCCGCCCAATTTTTCAAGCATCGCCTTGAATGATGTCAGAAGTTCTTTTTCCTGGTGCCCTGCATAACACTTGGTGCGAAGTCCCAGCACCCCTTGGTCGTTTTCTGTGTATTTGCCCACGGCAATGGCTACAATCTTTCCAAATTCGGCATAAATTCCTGACTTTTCGTGAAAAAGGTCTTCATCGGTTTGGTGCGCCTCGCGTTTAAAGAAATTAGCCTTGCGTGCCCATTGCACTTTCAGGCGGTCATCCAGTTTGCTGTATTGATCTACACAGCTCACGGTTTCGATGTCCAGAAAAAGAATGTCTCGTAGTTCAGGGCTCATGGTTAGTAAAAGTACACATTCGTGTTTAACTTTCGAACGCAATATGCAACTTATGATTCGCGAATACATTCAAACACACCAGAACCGCTTTCTTTCCGAGCTGTTTGAACTGCTGCGCATCCCTTCTGTGAGCGCAGACAGTCGCCACACAGGCGATGTGCGCAAAGCTGCAGAATACGTAGCAAAAAGTTTGACCGATGCCGGTGCCGACCAGGTGCAACTGATGGAGACCAAGGGGCATCCGATTGTTTTCGGTGAAAAAATCATTGACCCATTAAAACCAACCGTGTTGGTATATGGCCACTATGATGTACAACCGCCCGATCCGCTTGATCTGTGGCATACGCCTCCTTTCGAACCCACCGTGCGCGATGGAAAAATCTATTCGCGCGGAGCGTGTGACGACAAAGGGCAGTTTTACATGCACATCAAGGCATTTGAAATTTTGATGAAGCACAAGCTCCTTTCGTGCAACGTGAAGTTTATGATTGAAGGTGAAGAAGAAGTTGGGTCTGACAATCTCGGCACTTTTGTAGTGGCCAACAAAGAGAAACTGAAAGCCGATGTTATTTTGATATCTGATACATCTTTGATCTCGCTGAACCAGCCCTCCATTACTGCCGGCTTGCGCGGACTGAGTTACATGGAAGTGGAAGTAACCGGACCGAATCGCGATTTGCATTCGGGCGTATACGGTGGGGCGGTAGCTAACCCCGCCAACGTGCTGGCAAAAATGATTGCTTCTTTGCACGATGAGAGTGGCCGTGTGGCCATTCCAGGTTTTTATGACCGTGTGGCGGAGCTTTCTGGCGCTGACCGCGAAGCACTGAACAAAGCACCTTTCGATTTGGACGAATACAAGAAAGAACTCGGCATTGAAGAAGTACAGGGCGAAAAAGGTTACACCACGCTTGAGCGCACGGGCGTGCGGCCCACGTTGGATGTGAACGGCATTTGGGGTGGCTATACGGGCGAGGGCGCAAAAACTGTTTTGCCATCCAAAGCGTCTGCAAAAATTTCCATGCGACTGGTGCCCAACCAGCGGCCAGATGAAATAACACAACTTTTTACCAAACATTTTTTGTCCATTGCACCAAAATCAGTGAAGGTGAAAGTGACCGCGCATCATGGCGGAGAGCCCGCTGTAACGCCAACAGACTCGAAAGCCTTCAAGGCAGCGAGTGCAGCTTTCAAAGAAGTATGGGGAAAAGAACCCATTCCTACTCGCGATGGTGGAAGCATTCCCATTGTGGCGCTTTTCAAAAAAGAGTTAGGCCTGGATACTGTGTTAATGGGTTTTGGTTTGGACACTGATGCGCTCCATTCACCCAACGAGCACTACGGCATCAAAAACTTCTTGATCGGCATCGAAACGATAGTGGCGTTTCATAAGCATTTTGCGAATGGATAAAAAATGAGAACAGTGTAGGCATATTATACGCAAATTAATTTTTGCGGAACGAGTCAATAGCCTTTGGTATTGTTACCAACGGCTATTGACTGGAACATCCGCTACTTCTGCTTGCGCTTGCATCGCTTGATACTTTCCTCCAGCACTTTGCAGTTC
Organism: Flammeovirgaceae bacterium UBA4659; assembly: GCA_002405445.1. GTDB lineage: Bacteria > Bacteroidota > Bacteroidia > Cytophagales > Cyclobacteriaceae > ELB16-189. The sequence goes on from DHLV01000061.1 coordinate 14,197, forward strand.
CATAGCTCGGCTGAGTGGCTCAGGGCATCGCGGTAGCTTTTGATGGCCTTGCCATATTTTTTCTTCAGCTCCCATGCATTGCCCACGCTCTCCAACAGCTGCGATTTGTTTGCCTTTTTCACGTCCAATCCCTTCATGCAAACCTCAATCGTCTCATCATGCCGCTCGTCTTTTTTCAGTATTTCGGCTAAGTAACTGTACGAATCGGCCAACTCAGGATTGAACCGAATCGCCATTCGAAAATGCTGTTCCGCGCGTTTATCGTCATCGGCATAGCGAGTGTACACAATGCCCAATGTCTGGTGCAGCTTTCCATACCCTGGCTCTTCATACAACAAACGGTCAAGCAACTTCAATGCCCGCTCGTGCCCTTCCAGCCAAGCGACTTCCAACGCATGCTCCAAGTATTCTTCCAACCATTTTATTTTTTCCATAACTATTTTTCAACAGGCGCCAGAAACCTAAAATGATCTCTGACGCCATCATAAAAATTAACTCAATAACAATACCCATCTTTTGGTCCGGCATCTTTTGATGCCTTGCCGCAAGCGGTCAACTTCAAATCCTGCCGAAGTAGCAATTGCTTCTTTGTAGAATTTGATCGCCCGGCCAAACGCCCTTTTCATTTCGTACGCTTGTGCGATACCTTCCAAGAACGCTGGCTTGTTGGCGTTTTGCAATTGTAAACCAGCATTGAATTTTTCAATCGCCATACTGTACAATTCCTTTCGGTTGTACAGGTTACCCAAGTGCAAGTAAGCAGGCGCAAAATTCGAATCGAACTTAATCGCCATTTGAAAGTGCAACTCGGCCTTGGTCCAATCACCGGTGAAGTAGAAGTGCGCCCAACCCAAGTGGTTGTGCAAACTTCCGTGGCCGGGTTCTTCAAACAACAAGTTGTTCAAAATCAACAAACCTTCGTCTACTTGATTTTCAGTGATGAACTTTTCGGCTCTTGCCATATCGTATTCCATCCATTCTATTCTCATACTACATTTTTTTAAGGGTGTTGTTTCTCACACCCAAAAAATGAGTGTGAGAACTAGTCTTCTGGCGAAGTATCGCCTCCGCACATGCGCACAATCTTCGGAGTAAACTCTCCGAGTACGTCCACCAACTCGTGCTGGTAGCGCATTACCTGGCGGATGTCTTTGTATGCCATAGGCGCTTCATCCAGCCCACCACCGAGCAATATTACTTGGTGCCGTTCCAGTTCTTGCTTCACCATTTTATTAGTGATGTTTTGTTTAGCTGCACCTCGCGACATCAATCGACCAGCACCGTGCGAAGCGGAGTTCAGCGAGCTTGCCTCTCCTTTGCCTCGCACCACAAAACCTGGTGCTGTCATCGACCCGGGAATGATGCCCAACACTCCCGTGCCAGCAGGTGTTGCCCCTTTTCGATGCACGATCACGTCCGTACCGTCACCCAACTTTTCACGCCAAGCGAAGTTGTGGTGGTTTTCCACCTGCAATAGTGGGCGTTCACCAAGTGCTTGAGCCATTCGCTCGTGAATCTGGTGATGACATGCTGATGCATAGTCGCCTGCCAAGTTCATGGCTTGCCAATATTCTTGCCCTGCTTCGGTATCTAAATCCAACCAAGCCAAGCTGGCCGCCTCACCCGGAAGCAAGCAAATTTGCTTGGCCACCCGCGTGTAGTGCCGCGCGATTTCAGCACCCAAGCCGCGTGAGCCGGAGTGCGATAGCAACGCCAGGTATTTACCGCTGGGCAATTGCCATTCATTGGAATCCTTCAACTCCATCAACCCAAATTCGACAAAGTGATTGCCACTGCCAGACGAACCGATTTGCTGGGCCGCCTTTCCTTTCAATGGCTTTAACACAGTAATCTCTTGAAAGAGTTTGCGATCCAGCACCTCGTGTTCCTTTGGCCGTTGAAATGTTTCGCGACCGAAGCACGTGTTATCAATTAACAGCTGCTTCAAATTGCTGCGATGCCTTTCCAGAAATTTTTCATCAATGGCATAGGCCGTCAAGCACATCCGACAACCTATATCTACACCGACTCCGTAAGGAATGACAGCATTGCGCGTAGCTAATACTCCACCTATTGGCAAACCATATCCGTGGTGTGCATCAGGCATCAACGCACCCGCTATGGTGATTGGTAACTTCATGGCAATCTCCATTTGGTTACGAGCACTTTCTTCTATTTCGCTTGCACCAAAAATCCGGTAGTCGAGGCGTTTTTTGTGAAGCTCATGCACCAAAGACTTTTTTTCCGTAGGCACTAATTCCAATGCTACTTTGCTCCAAATCGAATCATTGACAAATAACTTTGGATTGGTCAGCACATTTTTCAGAAATTCAAAAATTTCTTCTTTTTCACTTCTTCGAAAATGTTTTAGCACAGTATTGATCGCAATCCCCACGGCACGCCCTTCCGGATAACCGAGTTTGATCAAATCTTTTCCACTTAGTATTTTCCTTTTCATAATTTTTTCATTTTCCCTTTACGGGTTTATGTTGCTTCACAAAAGGCAAAGCGATTTCACTCGTCTATGACGATAACTTTTTGAAGTCGGGTTGATAAAAAATGCCGGCAGAAGCTGCCGAGCACAAATAAAAAACCCGGACATGGCCCGGGTTTACAGCGATTGATTAAAATATAATCAACTGAAAATCCGTGCCTCCACCCGAATATCACTACCCGGTATGTGGTTAAATCGATATGTTGCTTTTAGGTGAAGCATGACGCAAAGGTAAATCAAGTTTTTTCGATGGTGCAAATTCCTATGAAAAAAATTCTAATTTATAATTCATCCAAATATGAATCGCGAACTATAGATGAGCAAGCAACAATTTTGCAATACGGCCATGAAGTATATAAATGCACAATCCCGTTGCAATCGACCGCTACATTACTGATCCTTCAACGAGTTAACCGGGTTAGAGGTCGCGGCTTTCAATGAGTGATAGCTTACTGTACCAAAGGCCACCAATACTCCAGCAAGCGCTGCGTACACAAATACCATCCACCCAAAGCCGACATTGTAGGCAAATTCATGTAGCCATTTTTCCATGGCGTAATATGCAATCGGTATGGCAATGACCAAACCGATTAACACGAGCTTGAGAAAATCTTTCGACATCATTACCACGATGTTGGAGACCGAAGCGCCCAACACTTTTCGCACCGCCACTGATTTTTTGCTTTGCTCCATGGTGAAAGAGGCGAGCCCAAACAACCCCAAGCACGACACAAAAATTGCTAAGCCGGAAAACACCCCGAACAACTGACCTAATCGTTTTTCCTGATCAAATAGTTTATCAAAAGTTTCATCTAAAAAGCTGTATTCAAATTCGTAGTTGGGCACAGTCTTGTTCCAAGTTGTTTCAACACTGGCAATGGTCGCCTTCAAATCTGTCGCCTTCATTTTCACAGCCATAAATGTTCCTTCGTAGTATGGCTCTAAAAACATAACGAGTGGATCAATTTTATCATGCAAGTGCTTGAAGTGAAAGTCTTCAATTACACCAATCACTTTGCCCGGGTTATCGCCACGGCCTCCAATATTCATTTGCTTGCCAATGGCTTCTTCTGGTTTCCAACCAAAATGCTTCAAGGCGGTTTCATTTATGACAAACTCGCGCTCGTATTGTTTTGAATCGGGGTGGAAGTAATTGCCAAATTTCATCTTCATTCCCATCGTGGTAAGCAAATCGGCATCGCCACTAAAGAAATATAGATTCTCGGCATCTTTATCTTTGATGCCTTCGTACCAA
>DHLV01000061.1:18217-19551 GCA_002405445.1 Flammeovirgaceae bacterium UBA4659
GTAAGATCACCAATACTATCTTGCGGCAAGCGCATTACCATCACCTGTTCGCGGTCAAAGCCCATGTTTTTATTTAGCATGAAATCCAACTGTGAGTAAATCACATACGTGCCGACCATAATCACAAAAGCAATTGCAAACTGAAATACCACTAACCCTTTGCGTAACAGCTGCCTTTTTGCGTTACTCACGAAGTTGCCCTTTAGCACGAGGGTTGGCTTAAAATTGGAAAGGAAAAAAGCCGGATACGTGCCCGCCAACACACCCACAAAAAATGTGATGAAGAAAAACAACAATAGCAGAAATCCATTCTCGAGCGGGTTCACCACCAATTGCTTACCCGAAATACGGTTGAATTCGGGGATTACCGCCAATAAGATTGAAACAGCCAACAGTAATGCCACAAAGCTGATGACCACCGATTCACTCAAAAATTGAAACACCAATTGTGCGCGTTTACTACCCACCACTTTGCGGATGCCCACCTCACGGGCCCTTTTTAGCGATTGTGCTGTGGTGAGGTTCATAAAGTTGATGCACGCAATGATCAAAATAAAAAACGCTACAGCCGACATTACATATACTGTGTTGACGCTGCCGTTGGGTTCCACTTCCAAGCCTAAATTAGACTGAAGGTGAATAGAGGTGAGCGGTTGCAATTGAATGTCATTTTTGCGCTGATCTGGTTTTATGTCTTGGTACTTGTCCATAAACTCCGAAACCTTTTTGGCGAAGGCCTTATGATCAATGCTTCTAGGCAACACCAAATACGTGTAGTGGTTGGTCATGTAATTCCAACCTTGCTTTGAGTCGGCACGCATGGGCTCAAAATTATCTGACGATACCATGATACCTATGTGAACATGCGAATTAGATGGCAACGGTTCGAAGATGCCAGTTACTTTGTATTCTTTATTATCGTTAAGCAACGTGAGTGTTTTGCCCAACGGGTCTTCGTTGCCAAAAAACGCCCTCGCTTTTTCTGGTGTCAGTACCATCGAATTGATTTCGGCCAAAGCGGTGGTGGGGTCACCCTTCACCATTTTGATGTCGAGCACATCAAACACAGAAGAATCAGCATAAAACACCTTCTCTTTTATTTTAATATCTGAAGCTGCATTGCGCACAAATATTTCGCTTGGCTTGATACGCGTGAAGTTTTCTACTTCCGGAAAATTATTCTTTAACAACCCACCAATGGGAAAAGCTGAGATTGCCCATGTGTTGGCCTCTAAACCTACGGCCATGCGGTAAATACGATCAGCGTTTTTGTTGTGCTTGTCGTAGTTAAGTTCAAACTGAACAAACAGTGTAATCAAAATGCAACATGCCAT
>DHLV01000115.1 GCA_002405445.1 Flammeovirgaceae bacterium UBA4659
ATACGAGATCGAGCACATCATCCCTCAAAGCCGCTACTATGATGATAGCTTTGGTAACAAGGTAATTTGCGAATCTGCGGTGAATAAACTAAAAGACAACCAGCTGGCGCTGGAGTTCATCAAAAATCACCATGGTGAAAAAGTACAAACTGGGTTTGGGAATACAGTTACGGTATTCGAATTGGAGGCTTATCAGGAGTTTGTGAAAAAGCATTACGCAAAAAGCAGAGGAAAAAAGACAAAACTCTTGCTAGACGAAATTCCGGAACAAATGATCGAGCGGCAGCTGAACGACACCCGGTACATCTCCAAATTCATCAGTGCGGTACTATCCAGTATCGTCCGCGAATCGGAAAACGATGATGGTGTTAACTCCAAAAATATAGTTCCGGGCAACGGAAAAATTACCGCAGAACTAAGGCACGACTGGGGACTGGATGATGTATGGAACGATTTGATTCTGCCGCGATTCGAGCGAATGAACGCGTTGACAAAAAGTGCTGCGTTTACGGCCTTTAGTAAAGTACACCAGAAGCAGTTGCCGACCGTACCGCTGGAGCTGTCAAAGGGATTTCAAAAGAAAAGAATTGACCATCGGCATCATGCCCTTGATGCGCTTGTGATTGCGTGCGCAACCCGAGATCATGTCAATTTGCTGAACAACCTGCACGCCAAATCCGACAACATGCGATTTGATCTTCAACGAAAGCTAAGGAGGTTAGAAAAAGTAAAGTACTTCAGTGCCAAAGAGAATCGGTTGCTGGAAAGAAACGTACCCAGGGAATTCATCAAGCCCTGGGGCAGCTTTACCGCGGATGCTAAAGCAATCCTGGAAACGATCATTATCAGTTTTAAGCAAAACCTACGCGTGATCAATAAAGCTTCAAACAAATATGCAAGTTTCAAGGATGCAAATGGAAACCTGAGGCTTGGCAAAGATGGTAAACCAAAAAAAGGCATGATTCCCCAAACGAAAGGCGATAGCTGGGCGATCCGAAAGTCAATGCACAAAGACACCATCTCCGGGCAGGTAACCTTGCCACGAGTAAAAATGGCCAAAGGCAAAAACACTACCGCAACCAGAAAAGCGATCGACTCCACATTTGATATCGGTACAATCGAATCGATTACCGATACCGGCATTCAAAAAATTTTAAAGAATTACCTGGCCCTCAAGGGCGGTAACCCCGAATTGGCTTTCTCGCCCGAAGGGCTTGAAGAAATGAACAAAACCATTGAAAAGTATAATGATGGGAAACCCCACAAGCCAATTTTCAAGGCGAGGGTCTATGAAACAGGAAATAAATTTCCGCTCGGGCAAACAGGGAATAAAGATAAGAAGTACGCAGAAGCCGATAAAGGCACCAACTTGTTTTTTACGGTGTACTGGGATAACGAAAAGAAAAAACGCAATTACGAAAGCATTCCGCTCAACGAAGTAATTGAACACCAAAAGTGGCGGGCTACGCTACCTGTAGCCGAGCAACGGCAAACACCCATAATTCCGGTCAACAGAGAAAATGGTGAATTCTTGTTCAGTTTATCACCAAATGATTTGGTGTATTTGCCAGACGGTAATGAGGATACTATTAAATTAACCACCGGTCCAACCAGAATTTACAAAGTTGTAAGTTTTTCAGGCAACCGGTGCTTTTTTGTGATGCAAACAGTGGCAACGAGCATTGTAAATAAGACAGAGTACACAACATTGAACAAAATGGAAAGGAGTATTGACGGAAAAATGATAAAAGAAGCTTGTCTAAAAATTCAAGTCAACCGGCTTGGCAAAATAGTGAAAGGCTTGGACTATCATTACGAAAATCTGCAATCATTTTAGGTGAAGAAAAGGCAAATCCATGATCAAACGCACCCTGTACTTCGGCAACCCGGCATACCTCAGCACTCGGCTCAATCAATTGGTAGTACGCCTGCCCGAAATAGAAAGAAATGATTCACTGCCCGATGGATTCAAGAAAGACGCTCAGGCTACCATACCCATCGAAGACATTGGGGTAGTAATACTTGATCATCAGCAAATCGTAATTAGCCAAGCGTTGATAGCCAAGCTACTTGAAAACAACGCAGCCGTTATCACCTGCAACCACACCCACCACCCTGCCGGCTTGTTGCTGAATTTGGATGGCCACACGCTGCAAAGCCAACGCTTTCAGGCACAAATTGAAGCCAGCGAACCATTAAAAAAGCAACTGTGGCAGCAAACAATTAAAGCCAAGATTAAAAACCAGGCCATTGCGCTCTCCGTTGCGGGCCACCCCATTCAAAATATGCTGCACTGGGCCGAAGCCGTAAAATCGGGCGATGCCGAAAACCACGAAGGGCGTGCAGCCGCCCGGTACTGGAAAATCTTCTTCAGCGACTTGCTGCCACCGGGCCAGGAATTCATCCGCGACCCCGCAGGCGAGCCCCCCAACCAGTTGTTGAACTACGCCTATGCCCTTCTCCGCGCCATGGCCGCGCGCGCATTGGTGGGTTCCGGACTGTTGCCCACATTGGGCATTTTTCACCGCAACCAATACAATGCCTATTGCCTGGCCGATGATTTGATGGAGCCCTACCGGCCCTATGCCGATTTGTTGGTAAGGTCTTTGCTTCAAGAGGCTGAGGGAATAGCCCCTGAACTATCGCCTGCGACCAAAAAGAAATTGCTTGCGCTACCTTCGCTGGATGTGACAATGGAGGGAGAAACCAGCCCAATGATGGTGGCCTTTCAGCGCAGCAGTGCCTCACTGGCAAAATGCTTTTTGGGCGAAGCCAGGAAAATCGCCTATCCGTTGATGGCGTAACAACCTGTGCGGTGTGGCCTTTTCAAAAAGGCAACATTGGCAGGGCTCCGGGGCTTTTGGCTTGCATCGTATGAATACAAACCGGCTCAACGCGTATCGCATCATGTGGATTATGGTGTTGTTTGATTTGCCCACAGAAACCAAAAAAGACCGGAAAAACTATGCGGATTTCCGCAAGAAGATGCAGAAAGACGGATTCACCATGTTTCAGTTCAGCGCCTATCTGCGCCACTGTGCCAGCCGCGAGAATATGGAGGTGCACGTGAAACGGATTAAAACCAACCTGCCACCCCGCGGGCATGTGGGCATCCTAACAGTAACCGATAAGCAGTTTGGCATGATGCAGGTGTTTTATGGGGGCATGAAAAAAGAAAAAGCCCCGGTGCCGCAACAGTTGGAACTGTTTTAGCAGGGGCTTTTTTCTGATCGATCGCAAGGCATTTTTCGGTTCTGGTTTATCGCCTAAGTTTCTCATAGCCAGTTGATTTACCCGGGGTACACTGTCTGCAATCTATCAAA
>DHLV01000210.1:0-3577 GCA_002405445.1 Flammeovirgaceae bacterium UBA4659
TTGAGATAGATGGGCAAAAAGAAAACCGCCACCACAATCAGGGTAACGGCTGCCATCCATTCGTAGCTGGCGATGGCTAAGCCCATAGCAAACCCAGAGCCCGACATGCCGATGAATTGCTCTGCCGAAATATTAGATGCAATTAAAGAAGCACCGATTGCCCACCAGGTGAGTGAACCTTCGGCCAAAAAGAAATCTTTGGAATCTACTTCGCTGCGCTTCTTGCGGGTGTAAATCCAATAGCCATATCCGGACACTACAATAAAATAAACAAAGAACACAATGTAATCGGCAAGTTGGAGTTTTTGCATTTTCGGTAGGTTTAAGTTTTTTGATTGTGGTGCTCAATTTTCGAGCTGCAAACTTAGAGCCATTCACAACTCGAGCCTGCTCGCGCCACCAACCAGGTTCACCAGATAAAAATCAGGTTCTTTTTTGAAAGTTGCAAAATATTGGTGCAGTACTTTTTCCTCAAAAATGCTCACGTAGCTGCTATCCACTATATTGATGGTGCATCCGCCAAATCCACCGCCCATCATGCGCGCGCCTAACACCCATTTTTTCTCGTCCTCGGCCAAACTTACCAAAAAGTCCAACTCAGGGCAGCTTACCTCGTAGCTCCGGCTCAAGCCCCAGTGCGTTTGGTACATTAGATTTCCAAGACAACTCAGTTGATTACTTTTTAAGTGACTTGCCGCTGCTTGTGTACGTTTGATTTCTTCCACTACATACAGGCACTTGATGAATCGCTCTTCACCCAGCAGATCCTGATGCTCGTACAACATCACCGCACTCACATCACGCAAGCTCGTTACCGTTTTGTCTTTTTGATGCAGCAGCCTCACGCCCTCCTCACAAGTTTGCCGCCTGTCATTATATGCGGTGGCTGCCAGAGAATGCTTCACTTTGCTATCCACTAAAAGCAATGCATGGCCAAGAAGATTCACGGGCACCACCTCGTGTGTCAGTGCACGGCAATCCAGCAGCAGTGCACTTTCACTCTCCCCAAACAGAATGGCGTATTGGTCCATGATGCCGCACTGCAGCCCCACAAACTCATGCTCGGCATATTGTGCGATTGTCGCTAACTCCCATTTGGCAAGATTGCATTGAAACAATTCGTTTAGGGCAAAGGCAAAACCACAGCACAGTGCAGCAGATGACGACAGGCCCGCACCTGCGGGAATGTTGCCTCCGAATACACAATCTACGCCATGCACGGGCGCACCCCTGCGCTGGAAGCCATCCAGCACCCCCATCAGATAGTTTACCCACGTATGGCCCGCATTCAAATCGAAAATACTGAATGATATACCTTCGCCCTGGTCGAGGGCGTATATATTGCAACGGTCATGTCCGCTGGGAGCAATACCAAACACCATCTCCCGGTCAATAGCTGCCGGAAGAACGAAACCCTCGTTGTAATCGACATGCTCGCCTATCAAATTGATGCGTGCCGGAGCGCGCACCAAGGTGGGTGTTGTCTTGAATTGAGCAATAAATGCGCCTGCAACGGCCGAATGCAAAGACTTCATAAGGACCTAACAAAACTTTGGTTGCGCCACCTGGCTCGTATCAAATCCTTGAACATATTCGCCTTTAAAAAAACCGTGCTGCCAATAGAGTTGTATATTGAACATCTGGAAATATTAACATGCAAAGCAATGGCGTGAATAAGAATCAGTCTGTTTTTTTTATTGCAAAACCAATGCACCCAAGCAGCACCAACATCACCACCCAACCGGAAGCCAGTGTCACTTTGTTACCAACCATGTATGGTTCGGGTTCAAACCTGAACTCGATGGTGTGGTTGCCAGCGGGTACTTCCAACGCTCTCAAAACGTAGTTTGCGCGTATGATCATTGACTCTTTACCATCAATGAATGCCTTCCAGCCCTTGGGATAGTAGATCTCCGAAAACACCGCTAGTCCATTTTCCGCAGACTGTGATTGATATTTGACATAACTGGGTTTGAAATCAACTAGCATCACCGTTGCCAGCGAATCGGGCGACAGTGTAGACAAAGTCAGTTTATTTCTCGACTGGTCGACCACGGCTGTTTTTTGTGTGTTGATGCTGCGAAGTTGCGCCAATTCTTCGTTAGGTGAGTCGACAACCACTACGTTTTGAACGAACCATGCGGGGCCGTTGGCATTCGAATTCAGAATAATGTTGTTGGCCTCTTCCCCATACACGATGTATTTGGCGTTGAGCATGTTCAACACTCCGTACTTGGCGAAGTTGATTTTACCTTGTTGTGCATCAACAAACAATTGCTGACGCTCGCGCGCGATACAGGAATCGTATAGATCTTGATACCTGCGCAATTTGGCCCCATGGTAACCGCCAAGTGAATAATGAAAATAGGAAGTACGTGCTTCATTGAACGTTCCCTGGATGTTAAACACACGGTAATGGCTCTTGTCTTTCGATATAGTTTGATCAGCGGCATTGGCAACAAAACGCGCATTATCACTCTTGCGCTGGAAGCTGTCTTTGGTAAAGTAGCGCCTGTCTACCACTGCCACATCTGCCAGCACCAGAAAGATCAAAAAGGCAAAAAACACGAGCGGGGAAACCTTTTTAAAAACGTTGAAATACAGCAAGATGAAAACACTGCCGATGAACGCGAATGAGCGAATTGCATCGGCACGCAAGAGACTGGCGCGGTCGGTCATCAATGCTTTCTTTAACCACATCGGTAACTGATCATCACCTTCGCCCAGGTAGCTGCCAAAGCCAGCAAACAAGATCAGGCCAAGGCAAACACCACCCACTGCACCGAATGCGATCAGCAATTTTCTCTTGTTTTCCGCTACGGCACCAACTGTCACAAACTTCTCGAGACCCAACATTCCTAGCAGCGGCATCGAGAACAAAACCATTATTAATGCAAAACTTTGAGATCGGAATTTGTTGTACCCGGGAAAGTAATCGAACATAAAATAGTTGAACGAGGAAAAATCGCTGCCCCAACTCAGCATCAGGCTTAACACCGCCAACGACACCAACCACCATACAAATTTCTTGTCGGCCACTACTATTCCCAGCACAAATAAGAATACGACAATGGCACCGGCATAGTAGGCACCGAGCGTTGAGCCCTGCGGCCCCCAATAGTGGGCAGAGTAGCCTGCAAGCTGGTTGGCCTCGTCATTGCTTTGAGCATTGCTGACCAGTGCTTTGTAGGTGGCACTGTTTTCATCTTGCACAAATGCTTGGGTGCTGGTGCCTCCGTAAAAATCCGGCACCAACAAACACATTGACTCCCAAACGCCATACTTGTATTGAAAGGCATAGTCGCGACTCAATCCCTCCGAATCGATCGTTTTGGGCCCGGGTTTGGTTAATTCAGAAGCGCCACGGATGGAATAACGGCTGTACTCTGTGATAGCCCAAAATTGCCCGAAGAAAGTGCCGACTGCAATCAACACGCTCGGAATGAGGATCGCAACTGATTTCACAAATTCGGCTGTCCTTTTCTCACGCAAAAAAGAAACCAACTGAACCAATCCATAGACGCCTACCATCAACGCCATGTAATAGGTAATTTGCAGGTGATTTTCACGCAAGTGC
>DHLV01000210.1:3717-10231 GCA_002405445.1 Flammeovirgaceae bacterium UBA4659
CGCAAGTGCAACGCCATGCCCATGGCTGTCATGCCAAAACCCAGCCACTTCTTCCCTGAGAATGTGAGGTGAATGCCGGCAACAACCAAAGGCACAAATGCGATCGCTCCGATGCGCGCATTGTGGCCGGCCGATAAACCGATGATCATGTAAGACGAGAGTCCAAATGCGAGCGCTCCTGCAACTGCCAAAAAAGGCCTTACCCGAAACGCGAGCAGCAGGATGTAATAGCAAAAAAAAGAAAGGAAAATATTGTTGACAGGGTGCGGCAAGAAAAAGCTCATGATTTTCTTTGTCCAAACCACGGGCCCATCGCTCCAGCGCAAACTCACCAGGTAGGCAGGCATGCCGCTGAACATGGAGGGCGTCCACAACGCCTCTTCGCCTGTTTGGTCGCGGAAATCCGAAATCGTTTTGCTGGCTCCGAGAAATTGCTCGATGTCGCCTTGCTGGATGCCCTTGCCTTCGAAAAAGACGGGGCTGAAGAAAAACATCGTCACCAACAAAAAAATGGCAATGGCGATGATGTGCGGAAAGATGTCTGAAAACTTAATTTTAAGCATGTAGATTTGAATCAAAATACAAATGTGCACATTTGGTTGGGAACGAGGAATCAAAATCGACTTATCTTCGTAGCATAGCCGTTGGGATGACGGGGGCCGGGCGTGGGAAAAAAATTACTTTATCGGTTCTATTTTTTGATATGTAAGCGGGAACTTTTTGTTTTGTACGATCATACCTTTGTTGAATAATAGTCTTACCTTTATCCAATGACTAATGGATTGATCAGTACCATTCTGCTCGGAAAACACCCGGTCGTTTCAGACCAAAGAGTATACAAGTATGCCCTGCTGCGTGCGCAACTGGCTGTGTTGATTGCGCTTGTTGCACTCATTAACATGGCCGTAGATGTGTACAACAATGTGACTGTGTTCTTACCGGTTAATGTCGGTCTGATCGTTTTTTCCGGCATTTCGCTGGTACTCACAAGGCTCGGCCACTACAGCATTTCTACTTTGCTGATTCTGCTGATCATGAACATTTCTGTTTTCCTGTTTGCAGACGGGCATGGTCCGCAGGGAGGTATTTTTTTCTATTTTGTTTGCTGCTCGCTCACTGCGTTGGTTTTGTATGGACACAGGCATCGGAAATTAGGGATGTTGCTCGCTGGGTTTTCGCTATTACTAGGTATGTTTTCGTATTATGTTGATCTCGGCTTGATCGACTCACCGCAATATGAGGCGGGGGCAGTTGAAAGAAACTTTATCCTCAACTTCGCCAGTTGCACCATTTGCAGTGCGTTTGTGATCTACTTTTTGATCAAGCGCAACCACGAGTCGGAACGGGCGCTTGTAGCGAGTGCCCAGCAGCTCAAACAAACGTCAACCGATCTGGAAAAGAGCCAACAGCGATTTGCCCTTGCGCTGCGCGGCACCAGGGCCGGTATCTACGAGTGGAATGTCTCCACAAATGAGATTTTTGTGAGCCCGGCATATAAAAATCTCTTGGGCTATTCAGACCATGAGCTTGACGGCATCACAGCCGCACATTACCTGCAAGAAATCATTCACCCCGAGGACATGGCACGGATGCGGGTAAACATGGAACATCCCGAATACGTTGGATCCACCTATCAGAATGAAGTCCGCCTCAGAACGAAAACAGGCAACTATAAGTGGTTTATGGACAGCGGTGTGCTAACACGCACGCACAGCGGCCAGGTGGAGATGGTGGTGGGCTCCATCATCGAAACAGACGAACGCAAAAAAGCCGAGGAAGAAATCCGAAAGAAAAATGAGCAGCTGGCCAAAACCAACCAGGAACTCGACCGGTTTGTTTACAGTGCCTCGCACGATATGCGGGCACCTCTCAGTTCGCTGCTTGGACTGATTCATCTATCTGAAAAAACCGATCAGGCAGATGAGTTGCATCTCTACCTATCAATGATGAAAGACCGGATCAAAGCAATGGAGGGATTTATCCGCGAGGTGACCGACTACTCCAGAAACGCGCGGCTTGACATTGTCCCTACAGAGATTCAACTGAGGCCGCTGGTACTTGAAATCGCACAGACGCTTGCCTTTTCAGTGGAAAATAAATCCATCAGTATTCTGTCCGAAATTCCGGACCACTTCATGATGAAAACTGACCTGGCCAGGCTGCAGGTAATCTTGAACAACCTGATCTCAAATGCCTACAAGCACCACGACTGGACAAAGGCCGAACGCTACATCAAAATTTCTGCCACGCGCCATGAACACCAAGTAGTGATCAATATTGAAGATAACGGCATCGGTATTGCGCCCGGGTATCATCAACGCGTTTTTGAGATGTTCTTTCGTGCGTCCGAAACTTCAGAAGGTTCCGGGCTTGGCCTCTACATTGTCAAAGAAACCCTTGAAAAAATGGGGGGCGAAATATCTGTTCAATCCGTGCCCGGCCAGGGCTCAACTTTTTCTATTTCCATCCCTGACCTTACCTAGAACCCCCCAAAAAAGCGAATGACTTTCTGCGCCCATCAAAATGTTGAGTCCAGACGGCATCATGAACTTTCTTCTTCTGATTATCAGATGTTTGTGAATGCAATGCGGGTTTGCTGAAAACGAGTACGCTGCGTTACCAAAACGGTTTCACCGCGGGCATTTTATTGCGTTAATCTTTTTATCTTTGCGCTGCAAACACTGAACCAAAATGAAAACTTTTGTTTCCAATTCTACCCAAAGCACGCGCATGTTCAAAGCCAACTGGATGGAGGCGCTTTCGAAGGTGCATTTTTCTGTGCCATTGTTCATTTACATACCCGTAATCGCATATTTTTGCCGGCAAGGACTTTCTCAGCAAACCACCACGGCCTCCTCTGCATTGGGCAGTGTGTTGGGTGGTTTTCTGTTTTGGACGTTGACGGAGTACGTGTTGCACCGCTTTGTGTTTCATTACCACCCAACATCCGAATGGGGCAAAAAAATCCATTTCATCTTCCATGGAGTACATCACGATTACCCCAACGATGCACTGCGGTTGGTGATGCCGCCTTCGGTGAGCATTCCGCTCGCAACCGGGTTCTATTTCCTGTTCCGCGCCACCGTGCCACCCGTCTACCTCGACTTGTTCTTTGCAGCATTCATCACAGGCTATCTGTGTTATGATATGTTCCATTATGCCTTTCACCACGGCACATTCAGTAATCCCATCCTGAAAAAGTTAAAGCAACATCACATGCAGCATCATTATGCCGATGCAGACCGCGGCTATGGCGTTACGTCATCGCTGTGGGATATTGTGTTTAGGTCTGAACTGAAAAACAGACTTGAGAAATAAGGCGTGAGTCGATAGACACGTCTTGGGTTTCAATACCTCATCACCCAAAAGATTTTCCATTTTACACCAACGGTTGTTACGCTGTTGGCTTGCTGCGTACATTCGGTGGTTAAATGTCCTTGGCCATGAAATACATATTGTCTGGTGCACTAGTTGTTTTGGTCCATCTCACCTATTCCCAATCTATTTTAGGGTTCAATATTGAGAGCGCCCGAGACCAGAAACTGGCCGAGCAGAGGTTTGATGGCTACCTCACCACCAAAAACATTGACGATTGGATTAAACGCCTTTCGGCACGCCCACACCACGTGGGCTCGCCCTACGGTAAAGCAAATGCCGAGTTCATGCGCGACCTGTTCAAAAGCTGGGGCTATGATGCAGAAATTGAAACTTACTATGTGCTTTTCCCGACACCGAAAAGCCGGTTGCTCGAGTTGCAAGGCGCTCAACCATACAAGGCCAAACTCGAAGAGCCAACCTTAAAGGAAGACGGCACCTCTCACCAAAAATCGGAGCAACTGCCGGTTTACAACTGTTGGTCTCCTGATGGTGACGTAACGGGTGAATTGGTTTTTGTCAACTATGGGGTGCCCGATGACTATTTGCAACTTGAACGCATGGGTATCGATGTGAAGGGAAAAATTGTGATCGCCAAATATGGCGGCTCGTGGCGCGGTATAAAGCCCAAAGTGGCGCAAGAACATGGCGCCATCGGCTGCATCATCTATTCCGATCCGCAAGGCGATGGATACTTTCAGGGCGATGTATATCCCAAGGGTCCTTTCAAGAACCAGTTTGGCGCACAGCGTGGATCAGTACTTGATATGCCGATTTATCCGGGCGATCCGTTGACACCCAACTACGGGTCTACCCGTGAGGCCAAACGCATCGACCGTAAAGATGCCATCAACCTGTTGAAAATACCTGTGATACCTATTTCGTACAGCGATGCTCAACCATTATTGCAAGCCTTGGGCGGGCCGGTGGCACCCGAAAAGTGGAGGGGTGCTCTGCCCATTACCTACCACGTGGGGCCCGGCACTGCCAAGGTGCATTTGAAGCTTGAATTCAACTGGGACACGAAGCCGGCATACAACGTCATCGCCAAATTGCGTGGCTCGCAGTTTCAAGATGAGTGGATCATACGCGGCAACCACCACGATGCATGGGTGAACGGGGCCAACGACCCCGTCAGTGGCATGGCCGCGTTGCTGGAAGAAGCCCGCGGGCTCTCGGAGCTGATGAAGGCCGGCTGGCGCCCAAAGCGCACCATCATCTATTGCGCTTGGGATGCAGAAGAGCCCTCGTTGATGGGCTCTACCGAATGGGTAGAAGACCATTGGGACGAACTGGTGGACAAGGCTGTTGCTTACATTAACTCCGATTCGAATGGCCGCGGATTTTTAGATGTAGACGGCTCGCACACGCTGGAGACAATGATGGCCGAAATCGCAAAAGAAGTAATGGATCCGCAAACCGGAGTGAACATATTTGAGCGGAGAAAATCAGCGGATGCAGCAGGTGCCGCTTCCGCGAAAGCGAAAAAGGAAATCCTGGACAAAAAGAACATGAGCATTGGCGCGCTGGGCTCAGGTTCAGACTACTCTCCTTTCATTCAGCACCTGGGCATTGCCTCGCTCAATATCGGTTTTGGCGAAGAAGATGCCGGGGGCGAGTACCATTCGATTTATGATTCATATGATCACTACAAGCGGTTTAAAGACCCAAAGTTTGAGTATGGAGTAGCACTCGCAAAAACTGCCGGCCGCACCACCATGCGCTTGGCCAATGCAGATGTGTTGCCGTTTGATTTCAAAGCATTCCAAAAAACAGTGGGCACGTATGTGCATGAAGTTACTTCTCTATTGGAAAACCTGCGCGAATCCACAGAAGTGGAAAACCAAATGATCAGCGAAAAGCGGTATGTACTTGCCAAAGACCCTACCGAAAAATATGTGCCGCCTGCTGCAAAAGAGGCGGTACCATTCCTGAACTTCTCAAGCCTGCAAAATGCCGTAGCAAACCTGGAAAAAATATCTGCCACATTTGCTGACCTGTACAACGCCAATCCAAAACCCAACACCAACTACGAAAATCTGAACAAACTTCTGTATCAATCAGAGAGAAAGCTCTTGACCGAGGCCGGATTACCGAGGAGAGCCTGGTATAAACACACAATTTATGCACCAGGGTTCTACACGGGATATGGCGTAAAAACATTACCCGGCATCCGAGAGGCCATCGAGCAACGTAATTGGAAAGAAGCGCAAGAGCAGATTGATGTTGTCACCAATACACTCACCAGGTTTTCCATTCAGATAGAAATGGTGAACAAGATGTTGATGATGCGGTGAGTTGCGCTAAAAGAATATCTCTTGGGCTAATCGATAAGTGTTCGCATGGGCCTCGATGATATCACGAAAGTTGGGCGAATAACCACCGCCCATGCTGGCCACTAACGGAATACGATTTTTTTTGGCTGCTGTCAATACAATTTTATCGCGTTGCCTGCAACCCTCGCGCGTTACGCTCAGCTTTCCTAATTTGTCGGTGTCCAAAATATCTACGCCCGACTGAAAGAAGATGAAGTCGGGTTGCACAGATCCCAGCAAGTTGTTCAGGTTGCTCTCGAGGGTCGTTAGGTAAAAGACATCGCTGGCGTAATCAGGGAGACCAATATCCAAATCAGAAACTTCTTTGTGCAAGGGATAATTGTTGGCACCATGCATGGAAAATGTGAACACACGGTCATCGCCCCGAAATATTTCGGCAGTACCATTGCCCTGGTGTACGTCTAAGTCAACCACCAAAATCTTTTTTGCTTTTTGGTGATCGAGAAGATATTGTGCAGCAATGGCAATATCATTAAGCAAACAAAATCCCTCACCACGATTGGTAAAGGCATGGTGTGTGCCTCCTGCAATGTTCATGGCTACGCCAAATTCAAGCGCGAACAACGCACAATCAACCGTGCCTTGAGCGATCGTCACTTCACGTTTCACCAACTCTGTTGTAAGCGGAAAACCCGTGCGCCTGATTTCTTTGGGTGTGAGCTGCAGTGTTTTGAGGCGCTGCCAATAGTCTGGCGTGTGTGTTTTTATAACTCTTTCTTCAGCAAGCCGTTGGGGCTCAAACAGGTTGGCCGTTTGGATGGTGCCCTCATACAGGAGTTGCTGCGGCAAGATTTCATACTTGC
>DHLV01000210.1:10344-13337 GCA_002405445.1 Flammeovirgaceae bacterium UBA4659
CATCGGAAACCGATGATTGGGCGGAAGCGTAAGAACGTAAGTGGGTGCCCAAGCGATTTTTAACATCTTCAGAAAAACCATTTAGTCGTCAGACGGCCACGCAGACAGCCGTCAGACGCCCTGGTAATTGTCAATGCTTGTGCTCGTGTTTTTCTCCACCACCGTGCCACGCTTCCATAATTCTATGGAAGTTATCGTGCAGGGCGTTGAGCGCAGTGCCCAAATCGGTATCGGCTGCCGATGCTTTTACCTGATCTGCGAATGCTCTTGTATCGGTCTTCAACTTCTCCAGCTGCTGTTTTACATTATCATTGTTCACCTTTGCAGGTAACGATGCTGCCGCCCACTTATCTGCTTCTGCGGCCATCTCCTCTGCTAATTTTTTTGCAGGTGCCAGGTTCGATGAATCTTTGTAGGGGTGAAAAGCCTCAGCCATAATCATGTGGAATGAATCCATCTCTTTCCACTCTTCTGATTCAGCAGCGGGTGTTTCGGTATTCGCCTCCTCCTTCTTTTGATTGCAGCTTACCACCGCGATGAACGCCAATACCAATGATCCCAGAATGTATTTTTTCATAGTCATAAAAATTTCCCACAAAGATAGTCGATTTCATGTTTTGCAATCAACAACTTATTTTGGACTATTTTGTTCTTTTTCCATACCTCCTCCTCATCTCAAGTGCGTGCACCAACTTCTTCAGTAAGTCAAAATACAAGGTACCGAACAGCACCAGTGTCATCAGCCAAATCACGGCTATATTGAAATAGAGCGTATCAAACTTTTTTCCCCAAAAATGTTTTTGCGGTACAAAAAAATTTTCACGAAAATCCAACAGGTGACTGGGGCGATGGTCTTCAAAATAGATGGGGTAAATCTTCTGCACCAGTTCACCGCGCCACTCGGCAATGCGCACAAAGTCGCTGGTGTTTTCTACCATTCGGTTCACCGATTCGTTTTGGTACTTTAAACGCATGGCATCAAACTCTTTCGCTTGTTCGGGGGTCGCAGTCAGTTGTTTGATCAATTTCTCTTTTTCAGCGAGCGCATTCTTGCTGCGGATGCCGTAATACGCTTTCAAAGTGGCCAAAAATGCATGGATTTTTTGGTACGCGGTTGAATCAAATTTCTCTGGTGACAACAGTTCTACTTCGGGCAGCCGGTCTCGCCCCACGTACCCGAGCTCGTTCTCTACTTCACTCTTCAGCATTTGCATGGCCTTGTAGGTAGCATTCTCCTCGTCATTTTTGCGCCAATCGCCACGGTGGTTCAATATAAAAGCAAGTTTAGACTCTAACTGCGGCAAATAATACTGCCGCTTGTAGTCAGCAATCGCACGCTTTTGATCGAAGGCATAAAACTTCTTTTCGAAGGGGTTATCCTTAAATTGAGTTACCATGTAGGCTTCAAACGCCCAGCGCGAGGCCATTACCTCACCCAACAGCGGGATGCCGTCAGGCTTGCCAACTTTAGGGTTAAACTTATCAAAGCTGATCACCACTCCACTCAACAACAATTGCGGTATGATGATTATAGGGATCAGAATATAAATGGTAACGGCAGAGTCGAAAGCTGACGAAATATTCAATCCTAATATGTTGGCAAAACAAGCACACGAAAACAGAATCATCCAATACCGTATTTCGCTGAGTGGGATTTCCAGCAACCAGTTGCCCACCAATATGAAGCAAAACGTTTGTATGGCCGACAACGCAAACAAGATCACTACTTTTGAAAACAGGTAACTGGCTCGATTCAGGTTGAGGTAACGCTCGCGCTTCAAAATCTTTCGGTCCTTGAAAATCTCTTCAGCGCTGATGATTAGCCCCACAAACAATGCCACCACGATGCTCATGAAAAAGTAGACGGGTATGTTGTAATTGTGGTAAAAGGTGTAAATGGGGTTTTCTACCCCCAGGGTATCGTAGTACTTCACAAAGTATCCGATAAAAAGTGCTAAGACAGGCGTCAGCAGCAGGTTAACGGTGATGTACTGTTTGTTCGCCAGTTTTGCCAATACATCGCGCACAATAAAAACCCAAAGTTGCTTCAATGCGTTCGGGATTTTTTGTGCCACGGGAAGCGCATCATGCACCTCCTGGACTCTCGGAATCTTAATGCTCTTCTTGAAATACTGATACCACTGCGCGGGAGAAACTTTGCGCGTATGGGTCAATCGGCCAAACTCGTTTACCACTTTGGTCTCAATAATATTAAAAACCTGCTCAGGATTGAGGTTGCCACATTCGGGACAGGCACCGGGGTTTTTGTTGGCTGCGTTGACGATGCGCTGGAAATAATTTGGTGCCTCTATGGGGTTACCGTAAAAAATTTGAAACCCGCCCACGTCCAATATGATGAGCGTATCAAACATCTTGAAAATATCAGACGAAGGTTGGTGGATCACCACAAATATCATTTTGCCGCGCAGCGCTAACTCTTTCAACAGGTCCATGATGTTTTCCGAATCGCTGGAGGACAAGCCCGAGGTAGGTTCGTCCACAAACAAAACAGTAGGTTCGCGCAACAATTCTAATCCGATATTCACACGTTTGCGCTGACCACCGCTAATGGTTTTAGAAAGTGGTGAGCCAACTTTCAGGTTTTTGATTTCTGATAACCCCAGGCTCATCAAAACTCTTTCTACCAGTTCGGCAATTTGTTGTTTTGAGTATTGCCCAAAACACAACCGCGCGCTGTAATACAAGTTCTCGAACACGGTCAACTCTTCCATCAACAAATCATCTTGCGGAATGAAGCCGATCACACCTTGCAGTTGTTCAGGATGTTTGTGTATGTCTATTCCATTGATGAGTACCCGCCCGCTAGAAGGTTTTTCCGTTCCATTCAACACATTCAACAGCGTAGACTTACCCGATCCGCTCGCCCCCATCAACCCGATCAGCTTTCCTCCGGTTTCTGCAATGTTTATATTCTGCAACCCTGCCCTACCGCTTTTGAAATGATAGAATAGATGATCTGCTTCAAAACTGAT
>DHLV01000037.1:0-7746 GCA_002405445.1 Flammeovirgaceae bacterium UBA4659
TCGGGTTTATCCCAATGGCTGAGGGTGGTGTAACAGTTGGGATCTTCGGCATCCTTTAACAACTGCAGGTGCGTGCAGCCCGGAAAATTGCGGATCGCTGTTTTGTGCGCATTGAAAATCTCCAAAAACTCTTCTACTCCTGCTTCGGTAAAGTGCATGCGAACGATTCTTATCAACATAGTTGGCTATTTGAATAATTGGATACTAGGTACATGATACTCGATACTTGATACTCGATACTCGATACTTGATACTCGATACTCGATACTCGAACCCAGCATCCATTATCTAGTTCCCATCATCATGTTTCGTCAAACAAAATATTCACCGGGCTATCGTACTTCAAACCCAGCAACTCGCTGGCATTGCCTTTATACATTGCAATTTCAAGTAATCCCAATGAATTAAAGATCAACGCGCAGTCACCGGGCTCTGCTTCAAAATAGTTTTTGTGAATGCGCCTGAATTTCTCTCCGCCAAATTGTACGGTATATGTCTTGCCGTTGCTCAGCGTGTCGAAGGCATCTTTTGGGATGTTGGTGATCAGATTACCAAAATGGTCTACGCGAATCACGTGCCCTGCAATCAGTCGCTTGTTTGCTTTGACATGCCGGTCGGTCATCTTTTTGAAAGTGGGCATCGGCTTACCCAGCGTGGTAATGGCAACTTTACTGGCAAGCTTTGCCGCGGCAGGGGCAAATATCTCTTTCTCCGGAAAGGTAGTACGAATAGGATTTACCGAATTCAATTGTACTACCTGTTGCGGTGTTTTGTCGCTGATCAAACCCAACAAACCATTGTCTACACCAACAAAAAAATGATCCTCCAGTTGCAGCGCGATAAAAACGTCATCTCGGTGACCCAATGCGTCTACCCCTACCAAATGCACCGTGCCAGCCGGAAAATCGCGAAACATGGATTTCAGAACAAACGCACCGTGGGCAATATCACAAGGCGCAATTTTGTGACTGATGTCGACCAAAGTGAGACCCGGGTTAATGCCCAGTATCTTGGCTTTGATGGCGGCCACGTAGTAATCGCTTTCTCCGCTATCAGTCAGTAATGTTACAATTGCCATAGCCGGTATTGAAAGCAAGCAGATGTTTTGCTCACCGTCACACTTTTGTTGTTAACTTTATGGCGAAAAAATTACTTCATTTCGTTGATAGAGAAAATCATTACCATCGAAGACATTCCGCTGCTCGATTTTTTGGGAGCAGAGAATCGGAACATTCGGTCGCTGACTGAAGCATTTCCAAAAAGCCGCATCATATCGCGCGGGAACGAGATTTTGCTCAGAGGGGAGGAGCCTGAGATTTTGTTGATCAGTGCAATTATCCAATCGCTGCAAGACCACTACCACCAGTATGGCCGCGTAACAGAAGAGAATGTAAAAGGCTACATCGCGCAAGAGCGACCGGATGATTTGCCAGACGACAGTGCCGATGGCATTATCTTGTACGGCACCAAAGGGGCACCCATTAAGCCCAAAACCGTGAACCAACAAAAGTTAGTGCAGTCGGTGAAAGAGAATGACTTGGTGTTTGCCCTTGGACCGGCCGGCACTGGTAAAACATTTATCAGCGTGGCCCTGGCGGTGCGGGCGCTGAAAAATAAGATGGTGAAACGCATCATTATTACACGGCCGGCAGTGGAGGCAGGGGAGAACCTCGGCTTTTTGCCCGGTGATCTCAAAGAAAAAATCGACCCTTATCTGCGCCCCATTTACGATGCGCTGAACGACATGGTGCCGCACGAAAAATTGAAATTCTACATGGAGCGCGACATCATCGAAATAGCACCCCTTGCTTATATGCGTGGCCGCACGCTCAACAATGCTTTCATCTTGTTGGACGAAGCCCAAAACACCACACCGATGCAGATGAAAATGTTTCTCACCCGCATGGGGCCTGAGTCAAAAATGATCGTCACTGGAGACACCTCTCAAATTGACCTCCCTTCCAAGCAAAGCTCAGGCTTAAAAGAAGCTGTGCGCATTCTCAATCGCGTGACGGGCATTGGGTTTGTTGAGCTGAGTGCCAGAGATGTGGTTCGCCACCGTTTGGTGCGTGATATTATTGATGCCTATGGCAGCCATGGTTAACCCCATCAAATTTGTATTCTTAAACCTGTAATCTTAAATCTTAATAAGCCCTCACCAATTTACCCTCCATGTAATTCACGTATGATTGGTTGGCCACCCGCATACCCCCCGGTGTGGGGTAGTTGCCGGTGAAGTACCAATCACCGTTGTGGTTGGGAATCGCTTTGTGTAAATTTTCGATCGTTTGGTAAACGACTTCAAGTTCCGCCTTCATACCCTCGGGTCGAACGATGTCAGTAATTTTTGCAGCAATTTCCTCGGGAGTAAATTCTTTGTACAATCGCTTTACATAATTGGCAGGGTTCTGCTCTGCCTTTGCCTGCTGGCATTGTTCGTACACTTCGCCCAACAGAAATTCTTTGCCTTGTTCTTTCAATAACTTGATTACGGCACGGAAAGCCACGAAGTCGCCCATCTTACTCATGTCAATACCATAGCAATCAGGAAAGCGTATCTGTGGTGCGGAAGACACCACCACAATTTTTTTCGGCCCCAGGCGATCCAACATTTTCAGAATGCTCTTCTCCAACGTGGTGCCACGCACAATGGAATCGTCAATTACCACCAATGTGTCTTTTCCTTTGTTCACTACTTCGTAGGTGGTATCATACACGTGCGCCACCATCTCGTCACGGTGTTCGTCATCGGTAATGAAGGTGCGAAGCTTCACGTCTTTCAATACAATTTTCTCGATGCGCGGCCTGAAGGAAAGAATGTCGTCCAGCGAGTCCATTGAAGGCTTCCCTTCAATGATAATTTCTTTTTGTTTGTTGATGAGGTACTCTTCAATGCCTGCCATCATTCCTAAAAAGGCCGTTTCTGCTGTGTTGGGGATGTACGAGAAGATGGTATTCTTCAAATCAAAGTTGATGGCTTTCAAAATTTGCGGAACCAATAACTTACCCAATTGCTTGCGCTCTTGGTAAATTTCCGGATCGGTGCCTCGCGAGAAATAGATCCGCTCAAAGCTACACGATGTTTTTTCTAACTCGGGCGTAATGTTTTGCTGACTGTACTCTGCATTTTTGTTGATGATAAGTGCGCTTCCGGGTTTTATTTCTTCGATTTGATCGTAGTTTACATTAAATGCTGTTTTGATGGCCTGTTTTTCGGAAGCCACCACCACCACTTCGTCATCGGCAAAAAAGTAAGCGGGGCGAATGCCCGAAGGGTCGCGCACCACAAAAGCTGAGCCCGACCCTGTCAAGCCCGCCATTGCATAACCACCATCAAAATCTTTGCAGGCCCTGCGCAGCACATTCTGTACATTCAGCTCGGTTTCAATAATGTCACTGACTTCTTGATTCGAATACCGGTCTTTGTATTTTTCAAACAACCCTTGAACCTCTTCATCTAGAAAGTGACCGATTTTTTCCATCACCGTTACGGTATCCACTTTGTCTTTTGGGTGTTGACCTAAATCGACCAGCACATTGAATAACTCCTCTACGTTGGTCATGTTGAAGTTGCCTGCCATCACCAAATTGCGGCTACGCCAGTTATTTTGCCGCAGAAAAGGGTGCACATTTTCGATGCTATTGAGGCCGTGTGTGCCATAGCGCAGGTGGCCCAGCCACAGCTCACCGGTAAAAGCAACATTCTCTTTGAGCCATTGCTCATCGCGAAACTTGTCTTTGCCCTCTTTTTGTGCTTTTTTATACTTTTTCGCAATCTTCTTAAAAAGGTGTGCAACGGGCTGTGTTTTAACGGAACGATAGCGGCTGAAGAAACGAAAACCAGGCTTTTGGTCTATTTTAATGTTGGCGATTCCGGCTCCGTCTTGCCCTCGGTTGTGCTGTTTTTCCATCAAAATATACATCTTGGTCATCGCGTAAGCGGACCCGTACTTATCGATGTAGTAGGAAAGTGGCTTTCTCAACCGGATAAGGGCAATGCCGCACTCGTGCAAGATCGTATCGCTCATAATATTGTCGACTCAGGGCCTCGAACCTTGCAATGGGTGGACTTCCCAGCCTCATCACATCAGTCCTTGTATATTTGTTCTAAATTCAACACAAAGTTAGGGTTAATAGTTTAACTGAAAATATGAAGGGTAAAATTCTCATGCATCATCGGTGAGGGACAAGCAACGCCTGCATAGACATGTTGCATACAAGTTTGGTGATAGTCAGGCGTATTGAATGTTGCCTGGCAGTTTTCGTCCGCTTTTCATGGTCGGCATCATTTGTGTAGGATAATGCCCCGCAGGCGTGCGAATTGATCATGCACTGAAGATGATTGGAGATGACATGCAAGTCGAAATTTGGCTATTTTTACATTTTAAAATTCTGATATGAAGTGCTTTTTTGCTGTTGTTGCCACGTGTTGCTTTTTGACAGCTACCGCACAAAACTCACAGCCCAAATTGGTGGTGGGCATCGTGGTAGATCAAATGCGTCAAGAATATTTGTATCGCTATGAATCTAAGTTTGGTGATGGAGGCTTCAAACGGTTGATGGGCGGGTTCATGCTTACCAATGCACATTACAACTATGTGCCTACCTACACAGGCCCGGGCCACGCTTCGATCTATACAGGAACAACTCCTGCGTACCACGGCATCATCGGTAACGATTGGTGGGATAAAAATCTGAAACGCGAGGTGAATTGCGTGGGCGATGATCGCTACCTGCCCGTGGGAAACCCCGAGGGAAACGGAGATGTGTCGCCCTGGCGATTGCTTTCATCGACTATCACCGATGAATTAAAGATCGCGACACAAAAGAAAGGAAAGGTGGTGGGCATTTCCATCAAAGACCGTGGCGCTGTTTTGCCTGCGGGGCATTTGCCAGATGGCGCATATTGGCTAGATACGAAATCGGGAAAATTTATTACCAGCACGTATTATAAAAATGCGTTGCCCACTTGGGTAGATGCGTTTAACAACCTCAAGTTACCCGACAGTTATTTGAATCAAGAGTGGAAGACATTACTGCCGATTGAAAAATATTTGAATGCTGATGACTCGCCCTACGAGCGCAAGTTGAAGGGTAAAGACAAGCCTGTTTTTCCATACAACTTGAAAGAGTTGAGAAAAGAGAACGGAGGATACGATTTGCTTTCGGTAACCGCTTTTGGCGATGACTTGCTGGCCGAGTTTGCCAAAGCCACCTTGGCTGGCGAGCAAATGGGCAAAGATGACATTACCGATTTTTTGTCGGTGTCTTTCTCCACACCTGATTATGTAGGCCACGCAATGGGACCAAACTCGGTGGAGTTAGAAGACACGTATTTGCGATTGGATAAAAATTTGGAAGACTTGTTGAAGTACCTCGATCGGCAAGTAGGCGAAGGGCAGTATTTGGTTTTTTTAACGGCCGACCATGCGGTAGCCGAAGTGCCGCAGTTTTTGAAAGACAGCAAAGTGCCGGCAGGAAATTTTTCTTGGAGCAACGTAGAGGCCGGATTGAATGACTATTTGCAAAAAACATTTCCCAACAAAAAGGTCGTTGAACGCATCACCAACGAACAGGTGTATTTCAACCACGAGGCGTTCACGGGTGATCCCAAAACCTCTGGCATCGATTTGCTGATTGCCACTGACCAAACCGTGAACTACTTGCAGTCAGTAGAAGGTATAGCGCAGGTTTTTTCAAAAGCAATTATCAAGCAGAGTGCTTATAACGAAACCGGGTTGAAGGGAATGATCGCACGCGGATTTCATTTCAAGCGCAGCGGAGACGTAGCGGTGCAACTCGAGCCTTACTGGATTCCTTCCGGCTACCCCACGGGTACCACGCATGGTTCGGCCTACACATATGATTCACACGTACCCATCCTGTTTTTTGGCACCGGAGTTAAAAATGGAACTTCGGCTAACTATCATGCCATTACTGATTTAGCACCTACCCTCTCCGTTTTGCTGAAGATAAAATTCCCGAGCGGCTGCACGGGTCAGCCGTTGGCGGAAATGTTAGATCAGCGTTAGGGAAATATTCACCTGACGCTACAGATGCGCAGCACCCTTACCTCTGGGTGATACCCTCTTGTTCGGTAGCCACACATCGCGCTACAAGTGTAGGTAAAACAGTTTAACGTAAATGACGGTTAGCTTTCATATCAATTTGTCATCATGTAAGTACAGGTAGCAGGTGAGATCAGATCTCTGCAAATGGTAGAGTGATGATTTGAACCAGCAGCGCTGTTGTTGGCCATCGCTTTTGCTCGATCTAGTAGGCTTATTCAGTTCTCAACTGCGATTGGCTTGTTACTGAATGATAAAACCCCAATTCATTAATGGCATCTCTAAAAACCATGTCACGTTGAGATTGACGAAACGAAACTATTTAAAAGTTGCTTCAAAATGGCTTCGGTCAGCTCTGCCTGATCACTTATAGAAGTTTTTGGGGATGCACTTAATGGTCTCCACCGGATTGGCGAAGGGAGAGGTCTCATCTTTGGCATGCAGCAGCGCGTAATAAAAGGTGTTGGGCGTAATTCCGGCAGACTTAAGCCACGTTGCGCTCGGTTCTACAATCTTCGTTAAAAGTAAAGTTCTGAAAACATGATTGTTCAGTCAATGCTGTTTTTCTTTGCCACGTACGCAGCGCGTACTGCGCCCGCTGAGTGTTCCGCAACGATGATCATACTTCATTGCAGCGCACCGGTTGGAGTGAGTACCCCACGGCTGATTTGGATTATTGTGTTTCAGGAATTGCAGTAGCTTGATGATTCAGATTTATTTTGAACCGGAGGAATTGACGTTTGCAACTCCGGCCACAACAATACCAAAACAAAAATGATCTCGGTAATGGCCGAATAAGTTTGTGTCTGGGTTTTTACACTACTGCCATCCAGCCCGACAGAAGCCGCATGGTTACAAACGTAACGATAGTTATCGGACACTGAAAAACTTCCACGGATCAACAAGGATAGTTTGTTGAGTCGATCAGTGTTGTTCCAAACGATGAAATGGTTTTGGTTTGAACTTGAGCGTTTCGCATCTGTTCGAAAAGGTTCAGCCGTAGTGGATGCCGTTTTATCACCTGGTTGCACTGCTGTTTTCTTTCCGCAGGCAGTGAAGATCAAAACTGAAATGAATCGGTTGGGCCGAGTCTATCGGGTTCTTCAATCGAAATGATGCAATGAGAAGCCCAGTGCATCATTGACGAATGCACCTATTCTATCTAGCCTAAGAACACTTGGTGTACGCGCGATACGGCTTATTGGCCACCATCAAACCACTGTTTGAACCCACCCACCTTTTCACGGCTCACGATGATCTCCTGATCCCACTTGATGTTGGGCGTAATTTTCAGGCGGCTGTTGGAATACACCACCACATCTTGTATTGCATTGATGTTTACAATGTATGATCGGTTCACCCGGAAAAATGATTTCGGGTCAAGAACTTCTTCCAAGTTTTCGAGCGTGTAGTCGATGATGAATTTTTTCAGTTGATCGGTGACGAGATACAAGTCTCTGCCATCGGCAAAAAATATACTGATTTGCTGTGCAGTAACGGACCGGATGTGGTCGCCCAACTTTACCATAAACCGTGTCTTCAACGGGCGATCTTTGCCCGCCAGCACTTCCACTACCTGATCACTTTTTGACTCGCTCCAACGCAATTGCTCACTCAAAGATTCTAGTTTCTGTAAACTATTGCTAAGGTCGGTGAGCGTGATGGGCTTCAATAAATA
>DHLV01000037.1:7821-20047 GCA_002405445.1 Flammeovirgaceae bacterium UBA4659
GTTCTAATTTCTGTAGGCTGGTACTGAGGTCGGTGAGCGTGATGGGCTTCAACAAATAATCGATGCTGCTGACTTTGAATGCATCCAGCGCATATTCGTTGTAGGCTGTAACGAAGATCACTGGCTTTACCACCCGCACCCGCTTGAAAATTTCAAAACTTTTGCCATCCGTCAGTTGCACGTCCATAAAGATCAAATCTGCTTCGGCTTGGTGGTCTTCCAACCAGGCCACCGCAGTGTTGACGGAATCGAGTCGATTCAGTATTCTGATGTCTCCGTTGTACTTGAGCAGGTACCGCTCCAGCTTTTCTGCTGCGGGGGCTTCGTCTTCAATAATCAACACATTAAAAGCCTTGCTCATAAGGTTTCTTCCACAGTTTGGGTAACGCCAATCGCAGGAAACTTGATGTAATTTTGGTTTCCGGCCTTCACTTGCACAAAAGTATGATCGCTAAAGAATGAATACCCTCGTTGC
Source organism: Flammeovirgaceae bacterium UBA4659 (assembly GCA_002405445.1). Lineage (GTDB taxonomy): Bacteria > Bacteroidota > Bacteroidia > Cytophagales > Cyclobacteriaceae > ELB16-189. The sequence continues at coordinate 8,297 of DHLV01000037.1, forward strand.
AACCGGTTGAAAGAATCGATGCTGGCTGAATGCGGCACGAGTTTGTCGTTTAGTTGATGTTGCAGCACAATGTACTCGTCTTCTTGATAAATCAAAATATTTAGGGGCGATTTTTCTGAAATGAGGGTATTGCGCACAGCGGCATCGATGGTGATCATTAACGAGCCTGGCAGCAGGTGAATGCGCTCTTCATCTTCTACATTTGATTGGAGCTTCAGGCAATCGCGATATTTGAAGTTGAGCAATGCAAGCAGGTTTTTGGCCGAATCCAATTCCTCCCGATAGCTTACCAGTTCTTTATGTCTGTTCAACAGCATGTAACGGTAAACGCCAGCCAGATAGTCAATCTGTTCCTCCGCTCTATACGAGTCATGGTGTACGGTAAGAATCAGATTTTCTAAACTTTCATATAGCAGATCAGGATTGATGTCGTTACGGAAAGAGAAAAAGTCGGCATCCACTTTTTCGCGAAGTTTGGTTTCTTGTGTGATCAATTCTTTGTTTTCGAGCTGTAAGTAATACTGAGAGAAATATAGCAGGTTGTAAAGAATACCCACAAAAAAGTAAATTGCCAAAAACAGATTCAATTCGCTGCTTCCGATGGAAAAGCCCAAGCGTAATTTGAAATAGAACGAGATAGCGAATGATACCAACAGTAGTGAAACAGCCAGTGTGGCAATGGTTTGTATGAATATTAACCTGTTGTCGCCTTGCACCGACTGAATTCTTTTGAGCACTATTTCCACCAGGCGCATCGATTCAAAAGAGATGTAGCTCAGCCCGATACACACATACAGTTCTTCATTGCTGAAAATGGTGTTGATGTTTCCCAGGGTATTGTTAATGAGTAAAATCAACAAATAAACCATAACGCCCACCACCAGGCCCGCGAGTAGCCGAAAGAAAGCATGATGGATGAAGAGTTTATTCATAGCGCTTTTGCAGTGTTAAGTCCCTCACTATTATTGAACTGATTAAGCAATGATACTGGTGTTGCGCCTTTGAGTAGGTGAGTGGCAAGGCTCGAAGGCTAAATGCGTAACTGTGCCGGATTGCGGAAGAATTCATGACTATAAAATGGTTTCTTTCGCAAATCCGTTCCCATACCTGATTACCGGCAGCAATACCGAAAAAGATTCTTCATCGCGCACGGTTACCGGTTGGTCAGTAAAGAATTGGTAGCGCTGCTGAATATTGGCTAAACCGACCTTAAAACTTTGTGCAGGGTTAATTGCTTTTGTTTTGGTGTTGGTAACGTTGATGTGTGTGTTGTCGATGGCCGAAATGTACACCATCAATGCGTTGTCCTTGGAAATCTGGTTGTGCTTTACGGCATTCTCCACCAACATCTGTAGCGCCAGCGGAGGAATTCGTGTGTTCATTAAAGCCTTGGGTAAATTGATTTCCAACTTTAAGTGCTGCTCAAACCGCACCTGCAGCAAAAAGCAATACGACCGCACAAAGTCAATTTCCTCTTGCAGCGAAACCAACTGTTGCTGTTGGTTATTTACTACATACCGAAAGGTGTCTGCCATTCTGCGAACAAACTCTTCTGCCAAACGGCTATCCTTAAACAATAACGAAGAAATGGTATTGAGGCAGTTGAACAAATAATGTGGGCTGATTTGGCTCTTCAAGCTCTCAAACTGCAACTCTAGCTGCAACCGCTCAGACTTCAGCTCGTCAACCTGCCGAATGGCATAGTAACGATAAGAATAAAACCACCCGTAGAATATTTCGTAAATGAAAACCGAGATTTCGTACAAAATACAGAGTTTCATTAGGTCCTCCTGGTTGGTGTGCAGCGCATACTTCCCCACCACAAACATGAGGCTAACGGCAATGGCACCATTCAGTAAAAAGCCCACCAAGAAGCGCAAAAGAAAATTGGTTTTCCATTGCAGCCACAGATTCAGCAAACCGTCTACCTGCAGTACTACAAAACCGAGGAAATTAGTGGTGAGTATCGCCAACAAGTAGCGTTGGTAGTGTGCTCCAAAAGCCGGTATCTCACCCGAAGAGCTTACGTGCAAGTACACATAAAACAAAGCCCCCAATACCGAGCATGCCAGCACACGCCACAGTAGCCTTCGCGAGTTCAGTTTGAACATGTTGGTGAAGTGACTCCTCATATAGGTTCTAAAGTAATCCATTTTCTATCAAATGAGATGTTGGCAAGAAGTGTTATTTAAGGAACTAATCGTTCGGCACCAAGCTTTGGCTGCAGGAAACCAGTCACAATTTTTGTCAGTTAAATTGAAAATGTGTGCTATAAATTGCCCAGTGCTTATTTTGTTACCGATCGATTGCTTTGATCACCCTGGCGTAGTAGACGTCCGAGTCAATCTTCTTGGCAGCTGCGCGATAGGCGTCTTTCAGCTCGGCACCCGCGGTACGCACCTGCTCGGCTGCATCCAGCAGCACTTCGGCAATGTAGTGGTCAGAATCGATACTGCCGGTAGCCTGTAATACTGTCACAATTTTGTTGTTATTCAAATTGCGACTTTCCAGTGCCGACATCAAAATCACTGCAGCGTAGTGGTCGCTGTCCACGGTTTGCACGCGGGTCAGCAACAACTTGAAGTCAGCATCGCTTAAATCCTGTGAACTCAATACTTCCTTTACGATTTCGGTGACATAGTGGTCTGAATCTACGCTGCCACTTACGCTCACCAGCGTCTTTACCTGTTCGCCACCCATCTTTCCTTGAAGCAAGTGGCGTATCACTTCGGTTTTATAGTGGTCACTATCAATCCCACGCATGGCTTCCAACGCCTTTTGGTACGATATTGCCGACAAATTGGGTTTATCCAACGCACGGTTGATGACAATGCTGCGGTAGTGGTCTGATTCAATCGACTGCGTAGAAGCCAGCAACTCAGCAATGGTGGCGTCACTGATCATGCTTTGCTTCAGCAAACTCGTGAGCACTTCCGCTTTGTAGTGGTCGCTTTCCATTTCACCGACTGCGGCCAATACAATCTTTGTTGCTTCCGGTGATGCAGACTGTATGCGCAGCGCATCTTTGATTACCTCAGCCTTGTAATGGTCGCTGTCCATCTTTTTGGTAGCGCTGAACACCGCATCTGCTGCCTCCTTACTCGCCAGCAATTTTGAGAGGTTACTCCGCAGAAAATCTGCTATGTAGTGATCAGAGTCCATGGATTGAGCAACGCGTGATATTACGGTGGGATAATCCCTGGCGCCCAAATTCATGGCAGTCAGTATTTTTCCGTAGTGGGCCTTCACATCGTCACTCTCCAGCTGATTGATTTCATTCAGCACAGCGTTGATTCCACCGGTGCGGTAGAAGCGGTTCACGCGGCTCTCTGCCCCGATGGTGTACGAGCGTACCATCTCAGGGAGTATCTCACGCATCCACCTGCGGCCTTCGGGTTCAAATGGCACCAGCTCGCGGCCTTCATAATACTCGCGCTTCAGTCCATTGCCCACCGGTTTGATCACCAGGCTGCGCCTGCTGCCAAACACCGTTTTCTTAATTTCAAGGTAGCCATCAGGCGACATACTTTTGATGTCGCGGTCATCATCGGTTAGCTCAATTTTTCCGCGAACCTCCACGCTGAAACTGTTTATGCCCTTGATGGTTATGTACCGGGTGCCGGGTTCAGAGGGGGATTCACTGCTCCACTCAAAAATCTTCACTTGGCTGTAGCCCGCGATCGCCATTCCTGCCACCAGTGCCACCATGATGCCAATCACCACAATCACCCGCTTAATATGCTTATCCATAGTCAATGTTTTTTACGGCTATACGGTACAAAGCTGCCAATTGGATGCGCCCACTGCAAGCAAAGCGTAATGAGGCGTAGGAAAAGTGTAGTGACTTGTGCTCCGAAGCTTGTGGCGGAGGCGCAACGTTAAAAAACAGGCGTAACCCTTACAGTTCCGCGCATACCCCAAGCCCCGGTCTCATGCAGGCAGAGCCTGTGGCGATCTTCAAACTCTTCGCATTACATTTCCTGCCTACTAATGCCTTGTTTACTTGATCAAACAGCGCAAAGCTGATATATTTCCCACAGCATCATTGTTATTTTGCCTGATTGAGGAATCAAAGTGCTGACCGGTTACCACGCTGCAGGATACCATTTTATCGATGAGCATGAAGGCCCGGTGATTGGATAAGTCAGCGATGCAATTGGGGCAGGTGACTAAGGTGTCATCATCGACAATCGAAAAACTGATTGCTCTTTACTGTTGGTCTCCGCGATGAAAACCATGCCGCTCAAGCTGCTCCGCTACACAGACAAAGACGTTCAACAGATCACCATGGAAGAATGGCTGAAGACCAAACCGCCAGTATTGCGGCCAGTAGTGGTGAAGTGGTTCAACCAAATCAAAAATTGCGGCACAGATGTGCAATGCATCTTCCATGATAACTGCCCCACGGCTTGTGTGGACAACGTGCCTTTTGCGTATTTCAACGCTTTTAAAGCCCACATCAATGTTGCCTTCTTTTTTATGGCGCATACTTACCGGATACCACAAAAATACTGATGGGCAACGGCAAACCCATGCGTCACATCAAAATCGTTCCGTCAGCACCCATTGATGGTGACGCAATCAAACAAATTATCAGGTTTGCCTATTCAGATTTGAAACCACGGTTAGGCAGATAACTGTACTACATGCCCAGACTCTGATTTTCTACCGAAGCGATCTCGATGATCTTAGCGTACTCAGCAGCATTGAGGTCATTGAAGAAATAGTGAATTGGATTGACCACCACACCATTTACAAACACTTCATAGTGCAAATGCGGTGCGGTAGAAAGACCGGTGTCGCCCACGTACCCAATCAAGTCGCCACGCTTTACGCGTTGCCCGTGGCGCACGGCAAAGCCATGCATGTGCGCAAATCGTGTACGGTACCCAAAGCCATGGTCGATCTCAATCACTTTGCCATAGCCGCTAAAGCTCACTTCCATTTTATCGATGGTGCCATCGGCAGTGGCATAAATGGGCGTGCCGATAGGTGCTGCAAAGTCTACCCCGGTGTGCATCTTGCGAACTTTGTATACCGGGTGAATACGCATACCGAAACCGGAAGCGAGCGCGACTAGTTCTTTGTTGGCCACCGGCTGAATGGCCGGTATTGCGGCAAACAGTTTTTCCTTGTTTTCGGCCAGGGTGATGATTTCATCCTGCGATTTCGATTCGATGTACACTTTGCGCTTGAGCTTGTCTACCCGCTCGTATAGTTTCAGCACTACATCTTCGTGCACAATATTTTTCTTTTTGATTTCTTCGTATCGGTCGGTGCCGCCTATGCCGGCCTCGCGGACACTCTTGTCCAGGGGCTCCGCGCCCAACACTGCACGGTAGATGTTGTCATCGCGGTATTCCATGTTGGCCAGTTCTTTATCTAACTTTTCGACTTCACTTTGCAGACTCTGGTAAAGGTATTCGAGCTCCTTCACTTCATTCTTCAAAAACATTTCGCGTGGCGATTCGAAGTAATTATAAAATAATGTTACGATTCCCACGGCCCACCCTAGTGTGAGGGCGAGCAGTCCCAATGTGTTGAGCACAATGTCACTCGTGGAGGTTTTGATGCGCTCGTATTTACACGTTTCGGTATCGTAATAGTATTTTATTTTCGCCATACCGTGCGTTGTTTATAGTGGATGCCATTAAATGTGGCGCTTTACACGGGCAACCATCGCCCATTGTCAGCGTCAGTTTTGCGGCCTAAATGCCTTTATCACTGTCTCATTGCATTCCAAAAATGGGCCTTCCAAAAGATCGATGCAATATGGTATTGCCGGGAAGACTGCCTCCAGGCACTGCCTGATGGCCTTTGGCTTGCCGGGCAAATTTACGATTAAAGTTTTATTTCTGATGCCGGCTGTTTGCCGCGATAGAATTGCGGTAGGAACAAACTGCAGGCTTATGCTGCGCATCAGTTCACCAAAACCCGGCATCATTTTGTTGCACACAGCCTCTGTTGCCTCGGGTGTTACATCACGGGCAGTGGGTCCGGTGCCGCCACAGGTCACAATCAGGCAGCAGTTGTGTTGGTCGGCCATTGCTACCAGTGTTTGCTCGATTAAATATTGCTCATCGGGGATCACCGCGTAGACGGGTGTCCATGTGCTCCGTAAAAACTCGTGGAGTGTGGCCACAATTGCCTTGCCGGGAATATCTTCGTACTCGCCTCGGCTGGCGCGGTCGCTTACATTGATGATGCCGATGGTGATGGGGGCGCTCAATGCCGGGTTCTTTTTATTGCTGATCAATCGTTGCTTACCTTCCGACCTGTTCCGTTCGTCTTCCTTTCTTGAAGACCTGCCTGCCTTTGTTGATGCCCTTGCGGATTCTTTTTTGTTCTTCCGAGGGCAGCTCCAAAATTGTTTTGCAATCAGTGGAACAGGTGCCGTTGAATTTTTCTGCACATGCGCAACACTGGATGAAAAGCAGGTGGCAGCCATCATTTTTGCAGTTGGTGTGCGTGTCGCAGGGCTGCCCGCACTGGTGGCATGCGCTGATGATGTCATCTGAAACACGTTCGCCCAAACGCTCGTCAAATACAAAGTTTTTTCCCAAAAACTTATTTTCCAACCCTTGCGACTTCACCTGGCGGGCATACTCAATAATGCCCCCCTCCAGTTGAAATACGTTTTTAAAGCCGCGGTGCTTAAACCATGCGCTGGCTTTTTCACACCGGATGCCGCCCGTACAATACATCAACAGGTCCTTATCTTTTTGGGTTTGCAGCATGTCTTCCACCACGTTCAATTCTTCGCGGAAGGTATCTACATCCGGACAGATGGCGTTTTTAAAATGGCCGACTTCACTCTCGTAGTGGTTGCGCATGTCAACAATAATCGTGTTGGGATTATCTGCCAACGTATTGAATTCTTTCGCATTAACGTGCGTTCCGGTATCGGTTACATCAAAGGTTTGGTCATTTAGCCCATCAGCTACAATCTTTTGGCGTACCAGTATTTTTAACTTAAAGAATGATTTACCGTTGTCGTCTACGGCAAAGTTTAAGCGGATGCCATTCAGAAAATCAACGCTAAAAAGTTTTGATTTGAATGCCTCAAGCAGACCGGTAGGCACACTGATTTGCGCGTTGATGCCTTCTTTGGCTACGTAAATCCGCCCTAATACTTCAAGGCTTGCCAGCAAGCGGTACAATTCATCACGGAAACCCTTTGGTTCGGTAATGTGGTGATATTTGTAAAATGAAATGGTGGTGCGCGCATCCGCGGTTTGCTGCATGCGTGCTTTCAATTCCTTGCCATTTACACGATTAAAAAGTGCCATCAATTGTCAGGCTGCAAAGATACGTTAATGGATTGGTATGTTTGACAAGGTGCCGGGGCGTGTAGTGTGGAAAGTGGTTGGCATGTGGGGGCCAGGTGTTCACCGCTACCGGTGGCACTGACTGCCGGATGAATGCCCAAAGAAAAATAAAAGGTTTGAGCCACCATGTCAAAACAGAATTGATACTTACTATTTATCTGGTTGAACCCAAACAAAATAGCAAATAGGGTCTACCGTTCAGGTAACATTAAGACTTTAGTACCGGATAAAGCAGACAAAGTCACTCAACAAAAATCATTTTCTAAACATTACAAAGAAATCACACTGCTCCATCAACCCCCAAACACCCCAAACATATTCAAGATCACCAGCCCTATGATTACCGGGCAAACGAAGCGGATCATCAACAGCCAAATCTTGTAGGGAGCAATACCCACAATACTGCCGGTTTTGAAATATGGAAAGCCATGTTCAATTTCATTTACTAAGTGATCTGTTTTCATAAACCAGCCAGTAAAAATACAAGTCGATAACACCACCAGCATCATCATCAAACTGCCAAAGCCGTAATCGAAAATGTCCATCACACCCGTTTTGATCACACCTAAAAAGTTCACTTGTACCACCGTCAAACCTTCTACCGCACCCGTTGATAGGGCAGATGGAATCCCCAACAAAAACGCTGCAATTGCCACTGTCCACGCTGCTTTTTTACGGCTCCATTTTTTTTGGTCCATGTAGTAGGCAGAGGGTGCTTCTAACATTGAAATAGTAGAAGTGATAGCAGCAAAAAACAAGAGTAGGAAAAACAGTGCACCTGCAATGTTGCCCAGCGGCATCTGCTGAAAAATATTGGCGAGTACATTAAACACGAGTGTAGGCCCTTCAGCAGGTGATTGATTGAAAGCAAACACCGCGGGAAAAACCATGAACCCTGCCAGCAATGCCACCGAAGTGTCCATAGCGCCTACCCACAAACTAGATGAAACAATATTCTGGTCTTTCGGCAAATAAGAGCCGTAAGTGATCATCATGCCCCAACCTACGCCCAGCGAAAAGAAGGCTTGTGTCAAAGCCGCCAACACCACACGACCGTTGATTTTCGAGAAGTCGGGCACCAAGTAGTACTCTACACCTTTGCCCGCACCGGGTAAGGTTACACTTCTAAAAATCACAATGATCAGCAACACAAAAAGCATGGGCATCAAAATTTTAGTCGCTTTCTCAATGCCACCCGCCACACCGCCCAGTACAATAAAGGCAGTAACCAAAATCACAAATGCCCCAAGCGGTATCACGTACTCAGGCGTGGCAATAAATTCAGAAAAAGGCATGCTGACAGCAAACAGCGAAGTAAAAATATATCCTACCGTCCACCCTGCAATGGTGCTGTAATAGCTGAGCACGACAAACGTAACGATCAGCGGGAGAATACCCACCAGCCCGATCCACAGCCTGCTGAGCGCACCTGTGGCCGCCAGGGTTTGCATGGCGCCCACCGGGTTCTTGCCCGTTAATCTGCCGAGTGCGATTTCATTGATGAGCATGGGTGCGGCCACCAGCACCACACAAAAAAAATACACCAGCACAAAGGCTGCACCGCCATTTTCACCGGTGAGGTAAGGGAAGCGCCAAATATTGCCCAACCCCACGGCCGAGCCGGCCGCTGCCATTACAAATCCAAACTTAGAAGCCCATTGTTCGCGGTTTGCCATAGCAAAAAAATTTGTGTCGTGAAGATAGAGAAGAAAAAACGAGGGGCAAACGATTTAGTGGGTAATGTGCATCACAATTTGATCAGCCGCCCTGAATCCTTCACTTTGTTTAGCTCAACCAATTGATAGATATACAACCCGCTGGGCAAATTGAGTACATCAATGTATTTCACGCGCTCTTCCAAGTCGAGCGAAAGCACATTTCTGCCCAACAAATCGTAGAGTTTAAAAGTACCGGTTCCCTCTGAGAGTATATTTAAGTCGGTGTTGGCATCAACGGGGTTTGGAAATAAAACGACTTTCCCCTTTTCTTCAATGAACACACTGGATTCGGGGGAAAGCAACGACTTTCCGTTGGTGAAAACTATTTTGAGTTGGTAGGTGATCTTTCCTGAAGTGGGTTGATCATCGCTGATTGTTTGGCCAAGTAAACCATTGGGTTGAATAATTCGCCAAGTCGGATTTGATTGTTGTGAATTCCATTTTGATAACTCCAGTTGCTTTATTCCAAACCAAGATGACAAACCGAACGAAACCGAAATTTGTCCATCGCTTGCGCGCTGTGCTGAAAATGAATTGAGAAAACACGATGAGCCTTGTTGTGTGTAATCGATAAGTTGGCTTCGCAAGCCCTCCGTTCCATTGCCAATGGGTGCGATCGAAAAATATTTGGGCAACGTAGTTGGAAGTACAAGCGTATTTTTGTCGGTAGCAATAATGGGTGAAAGCAGAGAAAGACCCAGGTTATATATCCGATATTCGCCCGCCCCTGGTAGATTGCTCCACGTTAGCCCAAGGCTGTCGGCACAAGCAAAAGCAACCTGCGGAAACATTACTGGTGAAATCACAAATTCTGGTGATAGATACTCTATGCCTCCAATCACCATTTTGAGTTTGGCTTTCGAAAATGCATGAGGCGTTTTGTAGTAGGCAGGTGTGTTGAGGTTGATATTTGTTTTTACGAGTTGCCACAATCCATTGCCCACTTGTTGGTAAAGATCGCCTATCTGGTTGGGTTGCGCTTGCCATGTTATTAGATTGTTTTTACCTGCCTCTAACTTATCACCTGCCAACGGAAAATCCCATTCAAACAGCGTTGTATTCTTCAATGCATAGGCAACCGACACATTTTGTGAGCCTGTAACCAGTGTTGGTGCTGCAATGTGAAGTTTATATTTGCCAGCAGCAGGATTTTCTAAGGTGATGTACTCCGTGTTGTTAAGCCGATCTGGTTTTCTAACAGGCAATGCCAGCAGTGAATCGGGCCGTGGGTAGCTGCTTAACACCCACGGGCGTATTTGCTGAGCGCCTACTTCTAGCCAACTGTCAATATCATTAACTAAGGCAGCGGTTTGATTCGGTACAATGGCAGGGTCGATCCACGAAACAGCAATTTTGATCAGTGATGTATTGGCAGGAATAGTCACCGATATGATTTTTTCACTATTGCTAGTAATGTTGACGGAATTCAATTGGGTTAGTTCCACCAAGCGAAGTGCATTAGCTGCATTAACGCTTCCATAGCCGTAAGAAAAGTCAATACCCGATGGCCCAAGATCATCCGCAGAAGCAATTAAAATTGCTTTCACCAAAGCGGCATCGGGCAGGGTGCCAAATTTTTGCTTATAAAGTTGTTGAATCAATGCCACCGTTCCGGAAGTAAGTGCGGCCGCTTCTGAGGTACCACCTTGGCCGTATGCCGTTAGCTCAGGTTTTAGCCTTCCATCAAATGCGGGCCCCCGGGAGTTGAGTTCATTTCGAGTTAAAGTCGAATCTACTGCCGTAACGACCAATACATTTTTCGCTTGCTTGAAATTGCCGGTGAGGTTGGCAAAGGTTAATCCCTTGTATCGACTTTCGGTTGGGGTCGATTTACCTGCATTACCCGATGAAAAGACATGTACCATGGTAGGGTTATTGAATACTTGCAAGTCGTAAGCCGCGCCCTCATCACCATAATAAGTTTCTACACCTACACCATAACTGTGGTTTTGAACAAAAATATTATTCGTTTGTAACGTTGCGATAGCATCCGGAAAGAGATTTGTGAAATCGCTGGAAGTAAGTCTTGACTCTGGTGCAACACCCTTGGCTTTGTAGAACGAGTTTCCCGCTCCACCGATTAGCTTTGCCATGGTGGTGGCATGCTGCGAAATTGTCGTTGGACTCGATGGTGTTCTGAATGTTCGGGCAATCAAATCAACGTCTTTTGGGTCAATGCTCTCTTCCTTAACAGAAATATTAATGCCGGTGCCTGCAAAAGCATTAAAAACTTGTTGAGCGGTGCTGATCCGATTGAACGCAAGGTTACTGAAATCAATGGCTGCTTCTACATGAGGTTTCTCGTGTACGTGCGTCAACCTTACATTTTTATCTGTTTTCAGTTGTTCGATTTGCTTTTGTGAGATGTTGCTTGCATCAACGACCAAGCAATTACAGTCTGCTTGGTTTCGATATTTGAATGAATAATATTTTTTAAAGGCGAGCGTGTCGTTAACGTGAACAGTAATAGTGTGTAGCCTCCCATTTTGCTGTTGCGCCCAGCTGGATTGGCTTATTAGAAGTAAAATTGGTATAGTTGAAATTAATACTTTACACATCGTGATTCAAAATAGGGAGTAAAATTGGAAACAAAAAATTGGCGTTTGGTCCCCAGGGAAATCGCTTTTAAGAAATTATCTGATAACAAAATGATTGTGAAGTATTTGGAGCAGAGGGAGTGGTGCTGTATTTTTGATCCATCAAAA
>DHLV01000166.1:0-9289 GCA_002405445.1 Flammeovirgaceae bacterium UBA4659
CGCTAAACTTTTGAATCGAAGTGATATATTTGTTTGAAAAACCAAACACCATGAAAAAATTATTGTTTCCTTGTCTTTTTTTATCATTTTTATCAGCCAAAATATTGGCACAAAGTACTGCGGTAACTAGTTACGGAGTTGGTGCTGGTACTGGCGGAACAACAAATGCGTTTTTCGGAGGCTCAGCAGGCCGAATAACCACTGGCAGGCAAAATACTTTTTTAGGGCCAAATGCTGGATATTTTCACACTACCGGCACCAACAATGTTTTTGTTGGGAACGCATCCGGTTGGTTTAGTACAACTGGCTCTAACAATGTTAATATTGGTGATGGCGCTAGTTATTTCAATGCCACAGGCAGTGCAAATACTGCCATAGGCAACGGATCGCTTTTTAAGAACACTAATGGTAGTAATAATACTGCGTTGGGCAATGGCGCGGGCTACAATGCTTTGGGCTCTGGAAATGTATTCCTTGGTTTTAACGCTGGGAATACCGAGACTGGCTCAAACAAACTGTATATTGCAAATTCAGGCACCACCTCTCCATTAATTTTTGGCGATTTTGTATCCGGTAATGTTGCGATTGGAAAGAATACGGCAGGATACAAGCTTGACGTAAATGGGGCTATCAACGCATCATCTTTTTTGGTAAATGGTTCCCCAATCGCTGTCGGCTCATGGAACGTGAACTCGCAGGGCATTGACTATAGTGGCAATGTTGGTGTTGGCACAACCACACCGGCCTATAAGTTAGATGTAGCTGGCACCATTAATGCCTCAAGCATCCTAATAAACGGTCAGCCTTTTGCCGGTGGGGGCTCACAGTGGGCCACTAGCGGAACAAACATTAACTTTTTGGCTGGTAATGTTGGCATTGGCACGGCAACACCTGGATCATTCAAACTTGCGGTTAATGGGAAAATATGGGCACAAGAAGTACAAGTTGCACTTACTAACCCTGGCCCAGATTATGTATTTGAGCCTAGTTATAATCTAATGCCATTATCTCAAATCGAAGCGTATATCAAAGAACACAAGCATTTGCCAGAAGTTCCTTCAGCTAAAGAAATGGAAACTAATGGTGTTCAATTGAGCGAAATGAATATGTTGCTGTTAAAAAAGTTGGAAGAGCTCACCTTGCATGTGATTGAATTGGAAAAAAAGCTAAACAGCCTTTCCAATGACAAAAAAAAGTGAGTTAGTCCTACTCCTCATCGGCACACTTTTCTTACCCCAAATTAATGCCGCTCAATCTTGTAATGGCAAGGATTTTACTAACTCGAAGGCGACAAACGGTTCTTTCGAGCAGCCCAAAACAAGTTGCACTACCGATGTCGGATTTACTAGCTCTACCAAAGGTGCATTGGCTTGGGAAAGAGTCACACAGTTGGGAGGATCCGTGTATTTAAACAATTGTAGTCCATTGGGCTCATTTAATCCCAATGATAACACCTGGGGAAGCCAAAGTCCGCTTACTGGCAACGCAACAATACGAATTAGGTCCGGTCCATGTTTTGGGATTTGCATAGTTGAAGATCCCAACACCGAATATTCTTATCTCAGGCAAGAACTCGCCACGCCATTGCAAAAAGGGATAACTTACTATATAGAGTTCTTTGTAAGCCTCACGGATGTTTCGAGGTATGGGGTTAATTCATTGGGAATGTTTTTAACAAATAACCCCAACGACCTAATACTTCAATTAGGGCAAACCAACCTCACCCATCTCACCCCGCAAATACCTAATGTCTTCCCATCTTCCACCGCCTATCTAGATATCAATGGATGGACTAAGATTTGTGGTTTTTACACCCCCAGTGTTGATGGGGTCAAACACATTATTATTGGTAATTTCAGAGGCATATCAAACTATGCCACTAGTACAAGCGCAGGCTACAAAGGCAAACTTGAGTCTATTCCTTATTATTACATTGATGATGTTTACATCAGCGAATACTCGTGCTGCCCAGAAGAAAGATTTTTTCAAAATACTTCATCACTGCCAACCAAAACGTCTGTTAATGGTAAAATTGTGGCAGGCAATAGTGTTTTACCGCAAACAGTTGGTGATGTGGTAGTGACAGCCGGTCAAAACGTAACTTTTAAAGCGGGCAATAACGTAAACCTAAAGCCCGGGTTTAAGTCACTGTCTGGGTCAACTTTCTCTGCCAAGATTGGAGGTTGCGAAAAAGGAGTGGACGATAATCAATTAAAGGTCGTTATTCAAACAGTAAGCCTAGGATCCCAAATCACGCTTACTGCAAACGTAACCAATGGATCAGGAAGTTATACCTACAATTGGAGTAATGGGGCAACGACTCCCTCGATTACGGTCACTTATGGGTTTAATGCATATACCGTGGTAGTAACTGATGTTAATCAAGATTCTAACTATCCTACACCGTGCAATACAAAGGTGGGTTGGGCGCAATATGTAGATAACTGTCCAATCTGCCGCGCCTCAACACAAGCTGCATCTGCTAAAAGTGAAGAAGATACTGAAAAAGAGAAAAACTCCCAAAAAGAATCGGAAAGTTCTATTTCAATCTTCCCCAATCCATCAACAGGTATTTTTACAATCAGAACATATGAAGCAATGAAATCAGTTGTTGTTTCGAATTTGATTGGCTCAGCCGTGAGAGCCATTTCTCTGGGGCAACAAGCCAAAGAAGCCCAAATTGATTTGAGCGATTGCCCCAAGGGTACCTATATCATTCGGATTTTGACTGAGACAGGTACATTTATTAATAAGCAGGTAATCGTAAAATAGAACAGCCATGAAGACAATTGCAATATCATTGATTTTAAGTCTCTTATCAGCAACTGTGCATGGACAGTTAAAGCTTAAATCGATTGAGAAAAACAATGCCTTTGGCAAGGACATTGTAATAAACGAAACTACTGGTGCCGTTTTGCCTTCAAATTTAGTCCCTGATAGCGAAATGATTATACATACATTTGATAAATTTATTTATACCAGGCCAGTTGATAAATTTAAAACTGAACCTGAAGAAACTTTAAAGAAGTATCAGCTGGCAAATGGAGTACTGAGGCAGATTGCTTCCTTTCGGTTCCCAACTTATGCCTTGATTTCTTTCTTCAATAATGGAGCATTTGCTTTAATGGAAGGAGACGAAATGCCCGGTAAGGATGTAAAGATATACACAGGTGAATTTTCTTTGACAAATACAGTTACTCCATTCACTAACGGGGTAAATGGGTTTCATTACGATAGTAGTGGTGATGTCATAGTTGTTGGTGCCAACAAATTCGGTGAAAGGGGCTCAAAAATATTTGCATTTGACAATACTGGATCTATCCTGTTTCAAACTCAACTTCCAGATAGTAATGGTGAGGTATTGAAGGTGATTGCGTCAAAAAACTGGTTTGCTGTTTACAGTTTCGATGTCAATTCAAAAAAGCATTTTCTTTCAATGATAAGCGCAACAGGGGTTGTACTTTGGACTAAGTCAATTGATTCAATGGTGCACGATTGGTGTTTCATAACCTCAACAGATCGCCTCCCAAATCTTTTAATGGGAACACGTTACTCTTTCTTTATTTACGATACCCAAAACGGTGTTCAAATTGCTAAGAAAGATTTTTCAGATATATTTCGAGAAGCGGGAATAAAAACACTAAAGGCTAATGGTGAAGCTAACATCCTTTCCGTAGTGCCGCTTACAAATCACCATGGCGTCAGCATTTTGCTTTCAGAAGTAGTTGGCTATAGCGGGGCAACTAACAATGTGTTGTATAGTTTCAAAGGCAGGTTTGACAATAACAATCAAACGATACGATTAGATGACACAAAGGGCCTTTTGCAAGTTAAAAGGACAGCAACGGGTTTATGTATTGTTAATGAAAAAGAATTAATTCGATATGAATCTGTTGATAAGAAGTAGTATAGTTTTAACGATTATAGTTACTAACTCAGTTTGTGCATTTTCCCAAACTCTTGATTGTCCCGGATGTCTTTGGCCGTTTCGTCAAAAAGATTTATTAAACCCAAATTCACAGCCAATAGCCTTAAGGGGCAACATTACTGGAACGGTCGGAGATTTTAGAGATTCTGGGACAAATGGCAGATTTCATGCTGGTACTGATTTCACCAGCCAGCTTGGTGGAGAAGAGGGCAAGGCAGTATTTTCAATGCATGCTGGCACAGCTACAGTTGTCGTCAATGAAAGTGCGTGCAAAGGCAGTTATATCAAAATAACTAATGGTAGTACTTCCGTCTACTATAAACACATAAAACCAGTCGATGTGAATCCGATCACAAATCAATCAGGATCAAAGATTGAGACTAGTAGTCAGATTGAGGTGGGTACTTTTTTGGGATTAATGTTTACCCAAGGTGGCTGTAGCCAGCATGTACATATAAACGAAAATTCTAACACAAACGATCAGCTTACCGGAACAGTCAATTACGTTAATCAATTTGTTAACCCGTTCACCGACAATGTGCGTCCTGATTTCATTTACCCATTTGATAGAAATGGAACGGTAACTGACGATACTCAAGCCAATGGAAATAGAGTGGCAGAATTTTGGAGAAACGGTCATTTACACAACAGACCAAGCACTCAGTTAACTATAAGTAAAATTATCGATGGCATTGCTCGTAAAATAGTATACGGTAAAGTAGACATAGTGTCAAGGATTAGGGATGTAAACATAGATTTTGGTGGAGGAAATGCTGGTGGGAATAATGGAATTAATGGAGTCTCCTATGAAATTATTAATTCATCAGCAACTCGACTTGGAGATCTCGTTGAGACTATAAATTTTAATACAGTACCCCCAAATGATAGAGCTAACTATGTTTTTGATAACAGATCCGAGATTCCGGAATTTAGTGATAGTAGGCACGTTTACATAATAACAAATAACCCCATGGCAGCTAATGGTCGTTACGATCAGTTTTGGAATACAGGGCTGCGGATTGGTGAAGCTGAAGATTGGGACCTCTCCAACAGAGGTAATAAAGATGCGCGATCTATATCCGAAGCGGCCTATCCAGATGCCAAACATTCCGTACGGATACACGCAAAAGATATCACAAACCTTCAAGGAGCCTCTGGTGAAACAGTTAGAGATGTACCTATAGTAATCGACAACTACCTCCCTTACGTAAAAGAGGTAATCGTAAAGCAGAATTCTTCAAACGGCCCCATCGTCTATCACAAAGTGTGGAATTGGGATGCCACTACTGGGCAGCTCAATTTTACCATAAACGATAAACCCAATGATGCCACCCCGCTGGGCAAGCTATGGGTGAAGGTTGTTACCAGTGAGCCTATGAAGACGCTGAAGTTGACCATCTCTGGCAATGACCCCGGCCCTGTTATTTTAGACCCCACTCCCGTGGCCAATACCAACAACAAGGAATTTGTAAAAGAGTACAATGCCATTTTTGGTTCGGGCAGGCAAACCATCACCATAGCAGGCACAGACTTGGCAGATAATAACCTTTTGACCGATCCCGCACAAAACTCCTTGCGCCTGGCAGATGGTACGTGGCCTACCACAGCTACGCAAGGCACCGATACCAGCCATAGTTTTATGATCGGCACCAATACCTGCGCTAGCAACTTCCCCGGTGGCCGCACCGATGGAACTACGTGCCTTTATGTTGAGTACTCTGCTTCCAATACCAATGTGGGTACCAATGAACCTGTTATGTTTACCTCAGTTGTCTCGGGCACAGGCACCATTACCTACAGTTGGAATTTCGGGGCGGGTGCTACTCCCGCCACAGCCACCACGGTTGGCCCTCACACTGTTGTTTATAGCAGTACGGGTGCCAAAACCATTAGTTTGACGGTTACAGATGCCACCGGAACAAAAACAAAGACAGGCACCATAAATGTTTTAACCACCAGCCCATCTGTAGATTTCAGTGCAACGCCCACTTCTGGTATTGCACCGCTCACTGTATATTATTCTGATCGCTCAGCTGGAACGGTCTCTAGTAGAAGT
Organism: Flammeovirgaceae bacterium UBA4659; assembly: GCA_002405445.1. Classification (GTDB taxonomy): domain Bacteria; phylum Bacteroidota; class Bacteroidia; order Cytophagales; family Cyclobacteriaceae; genus ELB16-189. The sequence continues at coordinate 5,985 of DHLV01000166.1, forward strand.
TGGAGTTTTCCAGGTGGAAGCCCCTCAATATCCACATCCGCCAACCCTGTGGTAGTATACAATAATGCAGGGAACTATGATGCAACGCTGACCATAAATGGTTCGGCTACTGCAACTAAGCCAAGTATCATTTCTGTAAATTCGCCACCGCCTTTAACAGCATCTGTTTCGCATTGTAGTAACTATTACTTTGTTAATTGTGCATCTGCCTACAAGCAATATGACTTTGTGTACTTTTCAGCTAATATTTCAGGAGGGTCTCCGCTTTATAATTACTATTGGACTTTTGGAGATGGCAATACAAGTTATAGCTCTACACCATCCAATACTTATTCTACTTCGGGCACGTTTACCGTTGCGCTGACTGTAACAGACAGAAATGGAGTCAGTACAACTGCATCCACTTCTATATCGATAGCTTCGATCACTCCAACCATCACAGCAAATTTTAGTATAAACAAAAACCGTGTTTCGGTTGGCGATGGCCCTGTTATTTTTACAGATGGAACCACAAGCACCAACATTGACCCATCCAGATTAGTGTATTACTGGGATTTCGGTACGGGTGCTTATCCAAGGTATGCCTATACAAAGGGACCCCACTCTGTTTGTTATGACAATCAGCCACCTACTAAAAATGTCTTGCTTCGTGTGCAGGATCCTGTTAGTAAAAAAATTGACGAATTCAGTCTTATTAATGCCATTATTGTAGATTACCCTAACGTAAGTCAATGTAGTGATTTCAGCCCCAAGTGGGTAAGCAATGCAGGAACATATACTGCGACAAATCAATTGAGTAACCCGTGCACTCCCTCGATAGTTGGAATAGAAAACGGAAATTTCACTCAGGTGTCATGCGATTTGACAAAACCAGAAAACTATGGCTGCGTCTTTAATAGCACTACTCCATGTTTTGGCGATCCTTGGTATAAATCTCATGGGTTTGTAAAATGGTCTTCGCAAAATCAGGGTATTTATATAACTGCACAAGCTGGTTATGATGAGTATGGTAGTTTCTTTCAGGCTTCGGAAGGCTTATTCTATAATCACCCTAATAATTTTCTTGCAAGAAAGAAGTATATTTTTTCGTTTGATGCGAAGGCATTTAATGGCAGTAGTTATGCCAATGTAGTCGATCATTTTACTGTTGCTCTTGCTAAGGGCTTGGTAGGTTCTTCAAACTGCACATTTCCTACTGCATATGACCTACCTTCTTACCCATATTCAGTTTATGAACTCGGTAGGTTTGACTATTATATACGCTCAAGTTTCACTAATGGATACAAGTGTACTATAATAGAGTTTTACCCTCCAAACAATGATTTTAATCAAATTTGGATGTACCCGAAAGTTGAAACATCATTGATACCAGCGGATGGAAATAGGAAGAGAGTTAATTTTGCCTACCTCAATAATTTTTCATTGAGAGCAGCTGACAATTCTTCCGAATTTTTTTGCTCCCCTGATCTCTTGGTAAAAACATCAAGCTCTGGGCTAAAGGAAGCGAGCATAACGCTAGCCACCCAAGGGAATTTCGTTATTCCGAGTGGTCAAACAACAGCATACAAAGCGGGTCAGTTAGTGACTCTAAAACCAGGATTTAGAGCTACTTCGGGGTGCGCATTTAAGGCATCCATCGGAGCATGTATAGCAAATGGGGGAAGGTTGGATATTAATGATTCCTTACCCTCCATTGAGCTTTACAAACAAGAAACCAGATTCGAAAAGATTATCAGCAAGGGAAAAGGAGGCTTAGCAATGATATCAGAGTCAGATGATGAAATCCAAAAGGAATCTCGGCTAACGATTATACCGAATCCTGCAAATGACAAATTCACCATTAGTGCACACTTATCAAGAATTTCATCAGTTGAAATTACAATTGTAAGCCTTGTCGGTGTGGCAGTCGAAACAAAAATCATTGGTGAAACAAGAACAGTAAGCGAAGAATTTAACATACAAACCCTTTCTCCAGGAGTTTATTTGGTGAAGGTGAAATCTGGTGAAGGGATGATGGTGAAGAAGTTTGTTAAGTTATAGGCCAAAGAATTTGGTTTATTTATTACATAATAATTAGGCATGAAACGTATACTTCAATTGAGAAAGTATTATTTGTAAATTAAATGGCAATTCAAAAATCTTCACTTACAACCTTAACCGTATCTTTATCTGCTTTGTGTCAGACTTAGACTGCTGTAGAAGATTCGACTCTCAATAACGAAACTCTCTTACAAAGGGAGAATTTGATAATCTTAAATTATGTCTCAAATGAGTATCTTTCAACACATGTTTTCTTAACGATACAAATCTTAGAAAAATGGAAACAGTTAAAAGTTGTTCACTAAAACATTCTTTTTTTTGATACACAATCATCCTTGAATCATGAACTGTACTATTTGCAAGCATACCATTTTTCGCACTTTATTTTCTGATACTATTGAAGCCTATGAGTGGATATTGAATGGTAAGAAGTATGATTATGTTGAATGCACCGATTGTGGGTTTGTTCAATGCAATCCCATGCCGTCAAATGCAGACCTTACAGAATTCTACAGGGAAAGCTATGCTTACGATTGGTTTGCGAAACATTCTTTCTACAAGAAGTTACAAGCCAAACACCGACTGTTTCGAATACGAAAGTTCATCAGTCGGTCTGCAAAAATATTAGACTTTGGCTGTGGGCACGGTTTTTTTGTGGCGGCTGCAGGCGATGCTAAATTGAATAGCTTTGGTTTTGATATCGGTGTTGAAAAAATAATTGATAAAAAAAATTATCGAATTCAGTACAAGAACGATTTGAGTGAATACACTGAACAAGGATTTGACCTTATTACCTCATGGCACGTGATAGAACACATGCGTGACCCACACGCCATCATTCAGAATCTAGTAAGTCGGTTAAATACCCGAGCAAAATTGATTGTTGCAGTACCTAACCGTGGCAGCTTGGGGTTTAAGTTATTTAAGCAAAAATGGGGATGGACACAGCAACCATTTGTACATATCAATCTTTTTGATGCCTCAAATTTGACATCCTTGCTTAGTAGTCATGGGTTGAGAATTGTCTCTGTCACCACTACGGATACTTGGGACCAAAGCTTGTTTGACCTTTTGGTGACGAAGTTCTTTTATCAAAACAAATCCAGAAATGCTGTGAGGAGGTTCGAACCGAGCTTAAAGGGAAAGATTGTATCGAACGTAACACAATGGGTTCGCCTCTTGTTTGCACCCCTTTCTTATGTCTTTTCCTTTCTTCGAAAATCAAAAAACGATGGTAGCGAACTGTTGGTAGTCGCAGAAATGGT
>DHLV01000166.1:9450-15108 GCA_002405445.1 Flammeovirgaceae bacterium UBA4659
GAACTGTTGGTAGTCGCAGAAAAGGTTGCTTAAAGTTGGAAACTTAGGTTTGCTTAATGATGTCGTCATCTATCAGGCGCAGCACGTCTTCCACTTCAATTTCTTCCATGCAATTTTTTTTCGGGAAAATACATTTCAATTGGAGGCATGGACTACAGGGAAACTTTTCCGCTTTTTTTACATACTTACCCTTTGAGTTTAACGGTCGCCACATGGTTTCATCACCCGGTCCAAATAACGCTACCACCGGTTTATCTAGGCAGGCAGCCAAGTTCACGGGACCACTATCCAAGCCGATGAATTGATTACAATTAGTAACCAATTGAACCAACTCCTCAAAGCTTGTGGTTTTGAAAACCACTTTGTTGGCTGGGGATACCCCGACAGCTATCTCTGCAATTATACTTTCTTCACTAGGTCCACCAATAACATGAATATGTTGATAAATTGACATCTTCTGCAGATAGTCAATAAGTGCGATCCATTTTTCTGTTGACCACCTTCTGTACTCCCAACCTCCCCCAACGTGAATCACTAAATTCAAAGTGTTGTTTTGGATTTTCAGTAGCCTATCTGGAATAAAAGAAGGAAACTTAACCGGGAACAATTCGGTTTCTTCATAATTAATTACTCTCAACAAATCCAGATTCCACTCATATCGATGTCGATAAGTACTTACATTCTTTTTGTGAGTCAAAAGGTGCCCGGCTAAATTGATATTGGAGTGGAGATAGTTCGTGTAGCCAACACGAATCTTACATCCTGCCAAGACGAGTAGAATTTGAGAACGTATGTCTCCGCGTGTGTCGATACCTAAGTCAAATTGGAAATTTCGCAATTTCAACGTTTGCCTGATAGACGCTATTAATTTGGTGACTCGCATTTTTTTTCCACTTTGCACTGACCAGGGGAAGTCTGAGAAAAAAACCTTGTAGATTCTGCTATCAAACTCCAACACTTTACCGCTACTGAATTTTGTAAGCACAAAAATCTTAGCGTTTGGGTGTCTTGTCAGCAATGGGTGAATGAGCGGTGTTAACGATAAAATGTCTCCCATTTGAAAAGGTTCAACCAACAGTATACTTTGAATCGGTTGTCGGAAAGTACTTCTTTGCTTTGATAAAAAAACGAGGAAAAGAATTGAAAGCTTCTCCAAGATCAAACTGAAGACGACTTTTTTCTTTGAATACTTGCGCACTTGTGTTGGCATCATTTGGAACTGCGAACTAATTGCTTCATCAAAAGCCAAACAAAAAGTGTGTTCGTAACCGCATAGCGTTTAAATAGTCGTTTGGGTTCTTGTGCCAATCGAAAGACCCATTCCAAACCAACATTGCGCATCCAAACCGGTGCTCTTTTGGCGCTACCTGTATACAAACCAAACGCCCCGCCCACGCCCAGCAGCACTGCATTTATTTGACCCGAGTGTTGTGCCATCCAGGTTTCTTGCTTGGGGCAACCCAGACCAACCAACACAATGTGTGCTCCTGAATCGTTGATCTGCTGAATGTATTGTTGATTCTCGTGTTCGCTAAGCGCACGAAACGGTGGAGAGATTTTTCCCGCCAATCGCAAATTGGCATACTTTGTTTTAATCAAGGCCTCCAGTCTCAACAAAATTTCATCGGTGGAGCCGAACAAGAAAACAGATAATCTTTCGCGATCGCATGATTCTAACACATCCGGCATAAAGTCCATTCCGGCTATCCGTTCTTGCCTAATACCATAAAGCCACTTCAACGCAAAAACCAACGGCATACCATCGGTAAATGCAAAAGTAGCGTTGTTCACCATTTGTTGAAAAGCTATGGAGCGGTGCGCCTCGATGGCCATATGCACATTTGAAAAACATGCGTAACTCGGTTGGTGCCGCTTGCCCAAAGTGATTACCTGCTGCAACGCGTTCGCATAGTCAACTATGCTCACATCAATAGAAACCACTCGCTTGCGGATAATCTCCATCATTTTTTTGAAGTTACAGGGGAACGAAATCCCCAAGCTGCCATCACAGTTAAGAATGAAAAAGCAAGGACGCCCTTGTTCGTCTCGAGCATTGACTCTGTCAACATAGAAAAAAGCAACACACCCATCAAACTCAACAGCATCCAATTTTGCCAGTGACCGCGCATCAGCCAAACCATCGCCCAAAGCCAAACCACCAACCCAATGAGTCCAAAGTTGACGGCTACCTGCAAGTACTGATTGTGAGCATTGAACCGGTTGTATTTACCCGCTAACACAAAATTACGGTTGAGGTAAGCGTTTTGAAGAGCATCTTGGCCATCACCCGTGCCCACACCCAACAATGGGTTTTCTTTGACAACATCCATCGCACATACCCAAATAGCTCTGCGCAAAGCCACTCCATTCAAAGGTTTTCCAGTTTCCGGATTATCATTCAATGGATTTTCTTTGCTCTGCTCAGACAGCGCTTCAATTATTCTTCCTTTAAGTACCGGAAAAGTACTGACGGCAATCGCCAGGCAAGTAAACATAATAACTAGTGCCACGTAAATCCTCCTGCTTTTTGCGCGCACGGTATAAACTGCCATGAGCACCGCCAACGCAATCCACAGCTGCTTCACCCCTAACAATAACACCATCACAGCCAGAAACAGAATTGTCAGCATCGAAGTGCGAATAGAAAAGAAATCCGATAGCACACATTTGGTAAAAACATGCTCTGCCAGTATCACAATAGAACCCAAACATAATACAGCCAACACATAAGGGTACAAGTCAATCACTGTGGACTCTACCAACTCCCGTGAGAAAAAAAATGTGCTGGATCCGGTTGCTGCATAACGCGTGAAAGCGACAGCCAAACAAATTACACAGGCCAACAACACTCCAAAAATTAAACTCGCAAAAATCCCCTTCGACTCCTTTAGCCAATCCACCGGAACAGTAAAGTAAACCAAAGGGATCAGAAGCAATAAAACCTTTTGTTGGATGCGAAAAAAAGCCTCTGAAAAATTGGATGTGAGTAAAAGTCCGAATAACGCCAACACAAAAACACATGACCATTTCAGCACCTCTGCGATTATTTGCCTGGAAAAAATTTTCGGCAGCGCAGCTAACCAAACGAGTGCAAGCAAAATGGAAAGGGTTGAATTGATGCCCACCGGGAATGGTATGGAAAAGGCAATGGCAAAAGACAACCAACGAAAAAGTTGTTGTTGCCACCAAGTAGTTAAGTTTATAAATACAAAAGACTGCTGTTGCATCACTCACTCACTGGGTTAGGTAACACAAGGTTCTTGCGATTAAAAATAAACAAGACGGCCGCCAATACCGTAAACGATGCCAAATAGACAGTCAAAACGTCTCCCCATAAAAGTTGCAACGAAATCGGCAATAACAAACTCAAAGATACGACAATCAAAAAAAGCATGCGCTGCGTGATTTGCTCGCCTGAAAAAAAATTGGCAGCCAGGGTAATCGAGAAAAACAACTCGCCAAATAACAAGGCAGCCACCACCACTTCAGGCTCTTTGATAAACTGAAATAAAATAAGAAACGCGGTGACGCTTATTGCAACAGCAATAACGGCCAATTTCATCAATGCCACATCTTTCCTTTCTAAAAGCACGCGCGTGTTGCCGCTACTAAAAACGCTAAAGACAACAGCGGCCAATCCCAAACCGGCAAATAGTAGCTGGTGATCTAAAAATTGAGATCCAAAAACCAAAGGAATGATTGTGCGAGGAAAAATAGCAAGTGTTCCGAAAAACATAACAGCCAACATCATGGCAATCTTATCAATACGAATACAAACAGCCTCTTCATTCATTCTGTTCACAAAACCTTGCTGGATTACTCTTATACCGCCTTTAAAAATCAAATAAAATTTAAGCGCCACAAATGACACAACAAATTGATCAGGCGTAAAAAAAGGTTGAGCTAGCATTAATATCCCTAGCCCAAAAAAGTAAAACGCAATGTTGATAATCCCAATGGGCACCGTCTTAAGGTACAACTGCAGCGATTTCAAGCTTATTCGGTATTGAAATGGTACTCCGAGCCAAAAGTAAATCAGCCCATTAGACACCAAATAAACCAATGCAGTTGCTAGGGCATACACAAGAAACACGTGGCCAGAAAAGTAAACTGCGGCAATAAGGGAGACGCCCAACGGAAAAACGACCCGTAAAAAAGCTGTAAAGGCACCCAACGTAGCTAACCCGCGTGCGTAAAGCGCATAATCTGCGCTCGCGGCCAATAAGGGTGCCATTGCAAAGTAGAAATAATATTCTTTGAGAACTCCGACTAGCGTCAGAGATAGCAACAATACCGCCATCGTCTCACGGGCCGCTTGTGCCTCCACCAAATCTTTCCGCCAATCTGAAGAAAATGAAATATTTCGAATTGCTTCCGTCTGCATCCCAAACCCAATTAATCCTATCAAGAATTGTATCAGCGAATCAAGCTCGGCAATCTTCGCCACTTGATTGACTTCGGCTTGAGCTGCTAAGTATTTGAGTGCTAAAACTGAAAAACCATATGCAGCACCTGTTAGTGCAAATAAAATGGCTATTCGTTTAATCACAGGCTACACTTTTGTGTATTCGTAAGCTTTAATTAAATCATACACTTGCGCCAATCCTGCTTGCAACGAAATTTTTGGCATCCAACCTAATCGTTTCAGCTTTGAAGAATCCATTAATTTACGCGGAGTGCCATCGGGTTTTGTGGCATCGAAAACGATTTTTACGGGCACACCAACAGTCTCTTGAACCATTTGTGCAAGCTCTTTTATGCTTATTTCTTCCCCAGTTCCTATGTTAATGAACTCTTGCTCCGAATAGTTTTTCATAACAAACAAAGAGGCGTCAGCCAAGTCATCGACATGCATGAACTCGCGCAGTGGCGTACCGGTTCCCCATACTTCCACCAATGGCGCGCTGTTTTTCTTGGCTTCGTGAAACTTACGGATGAGGGCAGGAATAACATGCGAGTTATTCAAATCATAATTATCGTTAGGGCCGTATAAGTTCGTTGGCATCGCACTGATGAAATCACATCCATACTGCCTGCGATAATTTTCGCAGAGTTTTATCCCAGCAATTTTTGCAATAGCATAGGGCTCGTTGGTTTCTTCTAAGTAGCCTGAAAGCAAGTGCTTTTCTTGCAAGGGCTGAGGCGCCATCTTTGGATAAATGCAGGAGGAACCCAAAAATAGAAGCTTCTTTACTTTATGAACGAAAGCTTGATGAATTACATTGCTCTCAATCATCAGGTTCTCGTACAAAAAGTCAGCACGGTAAACATTGTTAGCCATGATGCCGCCTACTTTGGCGGCTGCCAAAAAAACGTAGTCAGGGCGTTCGGCAGAAAAAAAAGCTTCGACTTGAGCTTGATTTCTCAAGTCTAGTTCGGATGAAGTTCGATAGACTAAATTTTGATAACCCTCAGCTTGAAGCTTTCTGAGAATAGCCGAACCTACCATTCCCCGATGTCCAGCAACGTATATTTTTGCGTGCTTCTCCATCATTCGTGGTATTGAAGAATTTTATGGCCGCCTTCGCGTAAATAATTGTCACGTTTAAACAATTCTAAGTCGCTTTTCACCATGTCTTCGATCAATGCGTCTAAGTTATACTTGAGCTCCCATTTCAATTCTTTTTTTGCTTTACTGGCATCACCTATCAACAGCTC
>DHLV01000166.1:15467-25838 GCA_002405445.1 Flammeovirgaceae bacterium UBA4659
AGCCACATGGCATTCACATAGTCTTTTGCATGCCCCCAATCTCGCTTTGCATCTATGTTGCCCATGTACACAGTTTTCTGCAAACCCAGGAAAATACGGCAGGCAGCGCGAGTTACTTTGCGTGTTACAAATGTTTCGCCTCGGAGCGGTGACTCATGGTTGAATAAAATCCCATTGCTTGCAAAAATTCCATATGCCTCGCGGTAGTTAACGGTAATCCAATAGCTGTATAATTTCGCCACTGCATAGGGTGAGCGGGGGTAAAACGGTGTAGTTTCGCTTTGCGGAACCGCCTGGACTAAGCCATAGAGTTCGGATGTAGAAGCTTGATAAAATTTAGTTTTTTGTTGAAGACCCAAAATCCTTATTGCTTCCAAAATTCTCAGCGCTCCAATACCGTCCGCATTGGCTGTATACTCCGGCATATCGAAGCTGACTTTTACGTGCGACATAGCACCTAAGTTGTAAATCTCGTCAGGCTGCACTTCCTGAACAATTCGCAACATATTTACAGAGTCTGTCAAATCACCGTAGTGAAGCCGCAACTGTACGTTTTCTTCATGTAAGTCTTGATATAAGTGATCAATCCGATCCGTATTAAACAAAGAACTTCTTCTTTTAATACCGTGTACTTCATAGCCTTTCGACAGCAGTAACTCAGCGAGATATGCTCCATCTTGACCGGTTATGCCTGTAATTAATGCTTTCTTCAATTTGATATTATTTTTAATTGTTCAGATACCAATTAACAGTCTTGAGAATCCCCGTGTCAAAAACTTCTTCTGCTCTCCAGCCGAGTTCATTTTCAATTTTAGACGCATCGATCGCATACCTTTTGTCGTGACCTGCCCTATCTTTCACATAGGTGATCAACTGCTTGTATGATTCTCCTTTGGCGCGCGGCTTTGCTTCATCCAACAAACTACAGATTTTATCTACAATTTGATTGTTGTTGCGCTCGTTGCGGCCGCCAATGTTGTAGGTTTCACCGGCTCTCCCTTTTTTGAAGGCCAATTCTATCCCTTTGCAATGATCCAATACATAAAGCCAATCTCGCACATTCTTTCCATCTCCGTAAATCGGAATCGGCTGTTCGCTTAATGCTTTTCTAATAATAGTAGGGATCAACTTCTCCTTGTGTTGCTTGGGCCCGTAGTTGTTTGAGCAGTTAGTAGTTACAACATTCAATCCATACGTGTGGAAATAACTGCGAACCATAAAATCGCTGCTTGCTTTTGATGCCGAATAGGGGCTGTTGGGCGCGTAGGGAGTTGTTTCCGTAAAAAGCCCCAGTGGCCCCAGAGATCCGTATACTTCATCAGTAGAAACATGGAGGAAACGGTTGGCTTCCTTACTTGCTTTTGGCTTGAACGGCTCGGCCATCCAGTTTTTTCGTGCCACATCCAGCAGTGTAAAGGTGCCAAAAACGTTGGTACGGATGAATGCCTCAGGCCCTTCAATTGAATTGTCTACGTGACTTTCGGCAGCAAAATGAACCACCCCATCGAACTGATATTTTTCAAACAGTCGCTCTACAAAAGTGCGATCACAAATATCTCCCTTTTCGAAGATGTAATTTTTATTACTCTTTATTTCATCCAAATTGGCAAGGTCACCGGCATAAGTCAAAGCATCCAGATTGATCAGCGCAACATCTGCCCGGGTGTTGAGCATGTGAACGATGAAATTAGACCCTATGAATCCGGCACCTCCTGTAACCAGAATATTTTTCATATCAGAATTCAAATTTTGCGTTATGTAACAATGGGTGATGCTGGTCTCGTTCCGACAGAATGAAACCACTTGATTCGCCCCAGTTGATGTTCAATGCGGGGTCATCATACCTAATTCCTCCTTCACAGTCCGGATGGTGAAACTCATCGCATTTGTAGAGAATTTCTGCTTCTTCACTCAGCACCAAAAAGCCATGAGCAAAACCGCGAGGAACCAGCAACTGCTTCTTATTTTCTGCTGAAAGCTTGATTGTAAAAGATTTGCCAAATGTGGGCATACCCTTGCGCAGATCGACAACAACATCCAATATCTCGCCAGACAACACGCGGATTAACTTCGTTTGCGGATAAGGTGCATTCTGGTAATGCAGGCCACGCAATACGCCCTTCCGCGATTTGGATTGGTTGTCTTGCACAAAATGGATATCGATGCCGTGTCTTTTCAGCTCATCGTAACGATACGATTCCATGAAATAGCCGCGGTGATCGCCAATCACCTTGGGTTCAATCACTACCATGCCATCAAAACCTGTCTCAACTATCTTCATGCATTTTTAATGACTTTCTCGTTTGCCACTTTTATCAAATACTGGCCGTATTGATTCTTTGCCAGGGGCTGAGCAAGTTTCAATAATTGCTCTTTGGTAATGTATCCTTTTCTGAAAGCAATTTCCTCCAGGCAAGCAATTTTTAAACCTTGCCTTTCTTCAATCGATTCCACAAAAGTGGATGCACGTATCAGCGATTCATGTGTGCCCGTATCCAGCCAAGCCATGCCGCGCCCCAGTAACTTCACTTGTAAAGCACCCTCTTGCAGGTACAATTTGTTTAAGTCGGTGATTTCCAATTCGCCACGGGCAGATGGCTTAATTGATTTCGCTTTGGCCACAACGGTGCGATCGTAAAAGTAAAGACCCGTTACGGCATAATTGGATTTGGGCTCCTTCGGTTTCTCTTCGATAGACAAAACCTTGCCGTTTTCATCAAACTCGGCCACACCATAGCGGTGCGGGTCATTTACATAATAACCAAATACGATGGATCCTTTTTGAAGCTGGCTGGCTTGTTCTAATTGCGCAGAAAAATTGTAACCGTAAAAGATATTGTCACCCAACACCAGGCAAGCAGAGTCGCCATCCAAAAATGACTCCCCTATCAGAAACGCCTGAGCCAGACCATCTGGTGATGGTTGCGCGCGGTACTCTAAGTGGATGCCCAAGGCTGAGCCATCGCCCAAAAGGCTTTGGAACAGTGGTAAGTCTTGCGGGGTAGAGATGATCAGTATTTCCCTGATGTTGGCCAGCATTAAAACCGACAAAGGGTAGTAAATCATCGGCTTGTCGTAAATGGGAAGCATTTGCTTCGACACGGCCTTCGTTAATGGATAAAGGCGTGTGCCCGAGCCGCCCGCCAATACAATACCCTTCATAAGTGATTGAATTTTGACGTGCGAAGTTACAAAAAGTTATTGGGCTACCTGCCTTAATTTGTAAGCCAGCTCAATGGAAGGCCTTGCTTCCGTCAAGCCGAACCCACGCCCGGCCAGGATCTCTTTGTAACTGTTGGTGTGCAATTCAGTAAACCCGTCACTAAACTCGATCTCTTCACCGTTCATCTTGAGCGATCGGTACGTTCTCTTTCCTTTGGCTCTCACCTCTGCGGGCAAATGATTTTCGTTGATGCTAAGACTCCAGTGGACGCGCGCTTTATCCAGTTCCAGGTATCCTTTAGCGTGATCCGCTTCATAGGCTGACACGTTACTGTTTCGAACGGCACCAAATACCCACAAGAGCATATCAAAAAAATGGATTCCAATGTTAGTAGCAATACCACCCGATTTTGCTTCCTCGCCTTTCCAACTGTGAAAATACCATTTACCCCTCGATGTAATGTAATTGAGGTCAACATCGAAGATCATTGATGCTGGTGACGCCTCAATCTTCTTTTTCAGTGCCTGAATATTGGGGTGCAACCGCAACTGTAAAATGGTGTAAACCCGTTTACCGGTTTCTTTTTCGATTTCCGCAAGCGCATCTACATTCCAGGGATTTAACACCAAAGGCTTTTCGCAGATAGCGTCTGCCTGGTTGCGCAATGCGAATCGAATGTGTGAATCATGCAGGTAATTGGGTGAGCAAATGCTCACGTAATCAATTCTTTGCCCTTGTCGTTTTAGTTTATCAATATGCCTGTCAAATCGTTCAAACTCGGTGAAAAAATCAGCATGCGGAAAATAAGAATCCATTATGCCTACGCTATCGAAACGATCTAAGGCGGCCAGCAAATTGTTGCCCGTATCCTTAATTGCCTGTAAGTGCCGTGGTGCGATGTAACCAGCTGCACCAATCAATGCGAAGTTTGCCATCGCTTATTGTTGTTTAGATACTCTTCCGTCTTTTAAAAAATATTTCTCACCACTTTCCGGACAGGTCGCCTTACCCGATGAGTCAAATTTCAGTCTGTGTCCATATTCACTCATCCATCCAGTTTGCCGAGCGGGGTTCCCCATTACTAAGGCATAATCGGGCACATTTTTGGTAACTACCGCACCCGCCCCAATAAAGGCATACTGCCCAATGTCATTCCCGCAAACTATGGTTGCATTTGCTCCAATAGACGCGCCTTTCTTAACTACGGTTTTTGAATATTGGTTCTTGCGGTTAATGGCGCTTCGCGGGTTAGTTACATTGGTAAACACCATTGACGGTCCCAAAAAAACATCGTCTTCGCAGATCACTCCAGTATAAATCGAAACGTTGTTCTGCACTTTAACATTTCTGCCTAATACAACTTCTGGCGATATCACGACATTTTGCCCAATGTTGCAGTTTTCACCAATTCTACAGCCCGGCATTATATGGGAAAAATGCCAAATCTTAGTGCCGGCACCTATCTCGCATCCATCATCGATTACCGCAGTAGCGTGTGAAAAATACTTTTGATCAGGCATGCTTAGGATAGGCTATTATACTTTCACAAATGTATGCCAATTCTTCGTTGGTCATTTCAGTATGAATGGGCAGAGAAATAACAACCTTTGAAAGTTGCTCTGTTACCGGAAAGCTACCGACTCCAAACTCTGGCTTCCGATAGGCTTTCTGCAAATGAAGCGGCACCGGATAATAAATCATGGACGGAATGCCGTTGTCTTCTAGGTATTTTTTAAAATGATCCCGGTCAATACCGTTTGTTTTCAGCGTATACTGGTGAAATGCGTGTGTTGAGTTGAGTACTCGCGCTGGACGTTCGATAAAATTGCAGGTCGCTAAAGCTTTGTCGTAGTATGCCGCAACTTCATTTCTTTTGTTAGTATACTCTTCTAAAAACTTAATCTTCACATTCAAGATTGCGGCTTGCAGGGTATCCAATCGGCTGTTGATGCCCACTACGTCATGATGGTATTTGATCTTTTGGCCGTGCGTTGAAATCATATGCATGGCCTCAGCCAGCGCACCGTCATGGGTGAAAATTGCACCTCCGTCACCGAAACAACCTAAATTCTTGGACGGGAAAAACGAGGTAGTGCCTGCGTTGCCCATGGTGCCCGCCTTTTTGGCCTCTCCATTGCTGAATGTATAAGTGGCACCAATCGCTTGTGCGGCATCCTCTATCACAAAAAGGTTGTTGCGTTGGGCAATGTCAAGTATTGGCTCCATATCGGCACATTGGCCATACAAATGCACCGGCACTATCACCTTGGTGCGGTTGGTGATTTTTCCTTCAATCTGCTTTACATCGATGTTGAATGTGTCCTTGTCAACATCAACAAATACGGGCTCCAATCCCAATAGCGCAACTACTTCTGCTGTGGCTACATAGGTGTGCACGGGCAGAATAACTTCGTCCCCTCCTTTTAGCCCAAGGGCCATCATAGCAACCTGCAACGCATCGGTGCCGTTGGCGCAAGTAACTACGTGGGCATTTTGTGTTTTTGCAGAAAGTGCTTTTGCAAATTCTTTCACTTCGGGGCCTTGGATAAAGGCAGTGGACATCAATACCCGGTTAATAGCGGAGTCGACTTCATCTTTGATGCGGAGGTATTGCCCCCGCAGATCAACCATCTCTATCTTTTTCATTTGATGCCCCGAATATTCTTCTCCCACTGCCACGCGTGCGTCATTGAATCGGTCAAGGACAGTTCAGTTTTCCACCCGAGCAATTTCTCCGCCTTTGCGGGATTGGCAAAAATCTTCTCAACATCACCAGCCCTCCGTGGCCCCACCTCATATTTCAATTTGACGCCCGTAGCTGTTTGAAAACAATCCACCACTTCTAAAACTGATACCCCCTTACCCGTGCCTAAGTTGAAAGCTTCATATCGATGTTCAAGAGATTCAATTTTTTCTAACGCTGCAGCATGGGCTTTTGCCAAGTCAACTACATGAATGAAATCGCGAAGACAACTGCCGTCCGGAGTATTGTAGTCGTTTCCAAAAACGATGAGCTTTTGACGTACGCCTGCCGCTGTTTGGGTGATATATGGCACTAAGTTATTGGGTACCCCGATTGGTAACTCTCCGATCAATGCCGAGGGATGGGCACCCACCGGATTGAAGTAGCGGAGTGAGATCGCCTTCAAGAGAGTGTTTGACGCGATGCAATCCTCCAAAATTCGCTCGCTCATTTGTTTGGTCGCCCCGTAGGGTGACTCTGCCCGTTTAAAAGGGGCCGTTTCATCTACCGGAATGTGGTCGGGTTGCCCGTAAACCGTGCATGATGAAGAAAATATCAATTCGTTTACACCAAACTCGGCCATCACTTTCAACAGTTCAACCATCGAAGCAATATTATTGTGATAATAAAGTAAAGGCTCAGCCACCGATTCATTCACGGATTTGTAGGCAGCAAAATGGATAACGCTACTGAATTTCTCTTTATCAAATAGCTTCAACAGGAACGTGCGATCAGCGCAATTGCCTTTGTAAACGCTAACAGCTTTGCGGGTAATCTGCTCGATTCCATCTACCATTCGTTGCTCACTTCGCGAAAAATCATCAAGCAAGACTATATCAAAACCGCGCTCAATTAATTCAATAGCAGTATGAGCTCCAATGTAACCAGCCCCTCCTGTTAATAGTACTTTTTTAGGCATGGCTTAGAGTCTCGCTGTTATTTGTGATTTTTCTAAAAAGCCTTTGATGTCGTAGACAACTGCGTTGGGCTCCTTTAGGTCATTTAGGTCAAGAGTTGTGAACTCGCGGTGGCTTACTGCTAACACAACAGCATGATACTTCCTTGCCGGCTTGTTAATCATCGTTAAACCATATTCATGCTTGACTTCGCTTTCATCGGCTTGTGGATCATAAATATCTACTTGCGTGCCAAAGCTCTTAAGTTCTTTAATTAAGTCTACAACTTTGCTGTTGCGAATGTCAGGGCAGTTTTCCTTGAATGTGATGCCCAGCACTAAAACCTTCGCGTCAAAAATCGGGAGCTTGTTTTTTGCCATGAGTTTCACCACTTCGTTAGCAATGTAGATTCCCATGTTGTCGTTAATTCTCCTCCCGGAAAGAATTACTTCCGGATGATAGCCAAGGCTCTCTGCCTTGTAGGTGAGGTAATAAGGATCCACACCAATACAATGGCCGCCCACCAATCCTGGCTTAAAGGGCAAGAAATTCCACTTCGTTCCGGCTGCCGCCAGCACCTCGTGGGTATCAATGCCGATGCGCTGAAAAATCATCGCGAGCTCATTGATGAAAGCAATATTCACGTCTCGTTGTGAGTTCTCGATCACTTTGGCAGCTTCGGCAACTTTTAATGAAGAAGCTTTGTAAGTGCCCGCCACGATGATTTTTTGATACAGTTGGTCTACCCTTTCTGCCACCTCTGAGGTGCTTCCACTGGTTACCTTTTTGATGTTTGCCACGCGGTGTTGCTTGTCACCGGGGTTGATTCTTTCAGGAGAATAACCGGCAAAAAAATCTTTGTTAAATGTCAATCCGCTTACCTTTTCAAGAATGGGCACACAAACTTCTTCTGTACATCCGGGGTAAACGGTAGATTCATAAATGACAATGTCACCTTTCTTCAAAACAGACCCCACCGTTTTACTCGCGCTCTCCAAAGGCCGCAAATCAGGTTTGCGGTATTCGTCTACGGGCGTAGGCACGGTAACGATGTAAACATTAACATTCTTCAAATCATCAATTTTGGCGCTGTAACTGAGTTGCGTGGCCTGTTGCAATTCATTTTTTTCGACCTCCAATGTGCGGTCAAAACCTGCCTGCAACTCAGCGATCCGTTCTTTGTTGACATCAAAGCCAACCACCGACATTTTTTTTCCAAACTCAACAGCCAATGGTAAGCCCACATAGCCAAGCCCGATAATTCCTAGTTTTTCCACAGTCACAATTTTACATTGTAGTAATCAATATACCAATCAATAAACTTACCTATCCCCACCTCAATCGGAGTGGCAGGCCGAAAGTTGATTTCGTTTATCAGGTCATCCACTGTTGCTAGCGCTTCTTTTACATCGCCTTCTTGCATGGGCATCAATTTCTTAACAGCCTGTTTACCAATTTTTGTTTCCAACAATTCGATGCAACGCATCAATTCAACCGTACAGGTATTACCGATATTATAGATGCGGTAGGGGGCGAAACTTGTTGCCGGATCGGGATTCAGCGCACTCCACGAGTTGTTGGGCGCTGCCACGTTTGGCACCAACCGCACAACACTTTCCACCACATCATCGATGTAGGTGAAATCGCGTTTCATTTTACCCTCATTGAAAACCTGTATGGGTGTTCCCTCAATGATCGATTTCGTGAAGATAAACAATGCCATGTCAGGCCGTCCGTAAGGGCCATAAACCGTAAAAAACCTCAAACCGGTAGTCGGAAGGTTGTACAACACCGAATAAGAGTGAGCCATCAGTTCGTTTGCGCGTTTTGTGGCGGCATACAATGCAAGAGGATGATCAACGTGGTGGTGCCTCGAAAATGGCATCGATTGATTGGCTCCGTAAACCGAACTGGAAGAAGCATACACCAAATGCCTGACGTGCGCATGCCTACAACCCTCCAGCACGTTCAAAAATCCAACCAAATTACTTTCAACATAAGAGTGCGGATTTACAATTGAGTAGCGAACCCCGGCCTGTGCCGCCAGGTTAACGACATAGTCAAATTGAAAATCTGCAAATAGCCGCTCCACTGGTGCGCGCTGAGCAATGTCAACAAGGCGAAAAACAAACGATGGATTTTGCTGAAGAATGGCCGTCCGTGCCTTTTTGAGAGACACATCGTAGTATTCGTTGAGGTTGTCGACACCCACCACCTGGTACCCGAGTTCGAGCAACTTTTTACTAACATGAAACCCAATGAATCCAGCCGAGCCGGTGATCAGTACTTTTGGCATAATTAAAAAGCGTAAAATTAACATTTTGTTTGTCCATGAATAGGCTAAAAAATCCGTTTCTTTGCAATTATTATGAGTTCAATGCAAGATGAAATTGATTTGCTCGACCTAGGAATTAAGGTGGTTGGGTTCTTTAGGAAGATTTTTTGGCAACTGGTAATCGCTGCCGCGCTAGGCGCGGGGTTGGGTTTTGGTTTTTTTTCGCTGGTACCGAAACAGTACGAGAGCAAGATGTTAATACAATCGGAGAAACTCACTTACTCATTAGGTAAGTCCTTGCTTGATGACTTAAACCAACTGGCTCTCGAAAAAAGTTGGGACTCTCTGGGGGCAAAATTGGGCATAACAGCCACCAATGCCGAGACGATTATCGCGATTCATCTTAAAAGCCCAATTGACCGAGCCGACCAGTTAAAAGAAAGTGAAAAAAGTTCATTTGAGATTATTGTACGCGTCTACGACTTGACCAAACTAATTCTGATTCAAAATGGACTGGAGAAATATTTAGGTAACAACCATTTCACGTTGCAGTTTGAAACGATGAAGAAGGAATACTACTTGGCAGTAATTTCAAAGCTCGATGAACAGATTGCAAAATTGAAGATACAGCAAGAACAGTTTGATGCCGGAAAATTGTACGTGGGGGGAAAAGATGCCGCCTATTATTTTGATCCATCAGTGTTCAATTCTCGCATTCTAGATTGTGAGTTGAAGAAATTGAAATATCAAGATAGTGTTAAACTTGTCAAAAAAGTGAAGGTAATCACTGGATTTATGTCGTTCCAAAAACCCGTCTTCCCAAAATTACGGCAGTCTGTGCTGGTGGGTGCTGCTGTTGGAGTTATTGTTGTTCTGGCGATAGCGCTGCTGAGGCGGCTCAATAAAGCTCTCAAGAGTGATTCACCTGCTGCGTAAAGAACTTAAGTTAGAACTCAGACGAAAGTCAGTCATCGCAGGGCTTTCATTATACCTTGTTAGCACCGTCTTTATCTATTATCTATCAATTGGCTTCAACCGTCAGGTGCTTAACCCTTTGGTTTGGAGTGCCATATTTTGGGCTACTTTATTGTTTAGCGCCATCAATACAATTGCCAAGAGTTTTATAGGCGAAAAACGCGGTATAGAGATCTACTATTTTTCTATTGTTGCACCCGAAAAAGTAGTTGCCAGCAAAATCATCTACAACTCGATTCTAAGCTTGTTGATGGGTCTGGCTGGCTACGGCTTATTCGCCACATTATTATCAAACCCCATCCAAGATCACTTCACCTTT
>DHLV01000166.1:26024-44209 GCA_002405445.1 Flammeovirgaceae bacterium UBA4659
ATGTCCGCCATTTCTGCCAAAGCAAATAATAGCAACGTGCTGATGGCGGTATTGAGTTTTCCGGTGGTGGTTTCAATTTTATTGCTCGCCATCCGCGCCACAAAAAATTGCATCGATGGTTTGGATCCATCGGTCAGTTACGATGAACTCGTTACCTTGTTTGCCATTAATTGTTTGGTAGGTGCAGTGTCATATTTACTGTTCCCGTATATTTGGCGCAGCTAATTATTGTTGTTGATGCGAAGTTATTGGTGGAAGATATTGGGCGTTTTGCTAGTCACTTATTCGTTCGTTGGGGGGCTACTATTTGAGGTGCCGCGGCTTTTTATTTTGAACGAAACCATCCGGGCCCTATATTTTCATGTGCCGATGTGGTTCAGCATGGTGGCCA
The DNA here is from genome assembly GCA_002405445.1 of Flammeovirgaceae bacterium UBA4659. Lineage (GTDB taxonomy): Bacteria > Bacteroidota > Bacteroidia > Cytophagales > Cyclobacteriaceae > ELB16-189. Next base: position 26,416 of record DHLV01000166.1, read on the forward strand.
TGTTTGTTACCTCTACTTATCACGCCATCGTTTACCTGCGCAAAAACAACCCAGAAGCTGACATTGCATCGAGTTCTTTTGCTGAAGCTGGAATGGTACTTGGGATGCTCGGTATTTTCACCGGGATGATTTGGGCCAATTACACCTGGGGCTCTCCTTGGGATGGTGACCCTAAACAAAACGGAGCAGCTATATCGTTGCTTGTTTACTTCGCTTACTTCATTTTGCGCGGCTCAATTTCAAACCACGAACAAAAAGCCCGCCTAAGTGCCGTTTACAACATCTTTGCATTTGTAGCCATGGTTCCGTTGATTTTTATCATTCCACGCATGATGAGTTCGATGCACCCGGGTAGCGGTGGCAATCCTGGCTTTAACATGTATGACCTGGATAGTCGTATGCGGATGGTGTTTTACCCCGCAGTAATTGGTTGGATATTGGTAGGAACATGGATGGGAACATTATTGGTACGTTACAAAAATGCTAAAGAGAAAGTGTATGAATTGGAAGAAACTGTCCGCTAATTTGATGTGTCTGTTATTTTCAATAGGTGCATTTGCTCAAGCACAAGACGTGCCCATGGCAGATGGAATGCGGGCCGAAGGTAAGATATATGTGGTGGTAGCGATTATAGTGGTCATCTTATTTGGCCTAATTGGCTACCTGGTTTTCTTAGACCAAAAGCTTACGCAGTTAGAAAAACGTTTGCCGAAATAAAGGCGCGCACCAGCAATGCCTTTTTTGACCTAGTCAAGATTTTTGGTCACAAAACCCTACCTTTGCATGCCAAAATTAGAGGAGAAGGAACATGAAGAAATCGCACATTTTTGCCATTGCCATTATTGGGGTAGCCATCGTAATCATTGTATCCACCGCAGGCGACTCAAGCACCTACGTCAATTTTGACGAAGCTTACCAACTGGCTTCAAACGGAAGCACGTCTTCCATTCACGTAGTGGGTGAACTCACCAAGGATGCAGGCGGGAAGATAACCGGCATCGAAAAAAGTGCCGACCACCTGTCATTCAGCTTTATGCTGGTGGACGACAAAGGCAAAGCCCAAAAAGTGTTCTACAACGAACCCATGCCGCCTGATTTCTTGCGGTCAGAAAAAGTGGTGATCATCGGCAGCTATCGAAACGATTTGTTTGTAGCGAAGAAAATCCTCCTCAAATGCCCGTCAAAGTACCAAGAACAAAAACTAAATGCGGGGGTTTAATTTGAAAATGAGCCTGTTTTCAAATTGTTCAAATTTCAATTTTCAACATTCGCATGCATTATCTTATCGGTAACTTAGGTCACCTCTCTGTTGTCACTGCCTTTGTTACTTCTTTGGTCAGTGCATTTGCATATTGGAAGGCAACCACCGCAACCTTGCAAAGCAAAGATGCTTGGCTGCAAAACGGCCGCGTGGCATTTTACGGGCATACCTTCTCCGTTTTAGCTGTAGTGGTGACGCTGTTTGTCATCATTCAGCAACACTATTTCGAATACCATTATGCGTACAGCCATTCTGATTCGCACCTCCCAGGCTATTATCTTCTCTCTACTTTCTGGAATGGGCAGGAAGGTAGTTTCTTGTTATGGATGTTTTGGCACGTCATTATTGGGGTAGTACTGATCAAAACACAAAAATCCTGGGAGGCGCCAAGCATGGTGGTATTTGCTTTGGTCCAAGCATTCTTAACTTCAATGATTTTGGGGGTAGTAATTCCGGGCATCAATCTAAAACTTGGCAGTTCGCCTTTCATTTTGTTGCGCGATGCCATCAACGACCCGATTTTTAAACTTCAACCCGATTTTATTCCAAAGGATGGCCAAGGACTAAACCCGCTGTTGCAAAACTACTGGATGGTCATCCATCCCCCCACCCTGTTCCTGGGGTTTGGTTTGGCATTGCCCCCTTTTGCGTTTTGCATTGCGGGCCTTTGGCAGAAGAAGTACATGGAATGGGTGAAGCCCGCCTTGCCATGGGCTTTGCTAGCAGGCGGTATTTTGGGTTTAGGAATTTTAATGGGCGGCTATTGGGCATACGAAACGCTCAACTTTGGCGGCTATTGGAATTGGGATCCAGTAGAAAATGCGGTCTATGTCCCTTGGCTGGTGCTAGTGGCATCCATCCACACGATGATCACCTACAAGAACAGTGGCACGGCACTAAAGGCCTCTATCATCTTAACTATTGCGGTATTTATCCTCTTACTCTACCAAACATTCCTGGTTCGTAGCGGTATATTAGGCGATGCGTCCGTCCACTCGTTTACTGACCTAGGATTATCAGGTCAGCTGTTGATTTACTTATTTTTCTTTTTGGTTGGAGCGATTGTTTTGTCCATCATTCGATGGAAAGAAATCCCATCGTCAGAAAAGGATGCTTCTGTTTACTCGCGAGAGTTTTGGATTTTCTTGGGGGCTACTACTCTTTGCCTGATGGGTTTTCAGGTGCTGCTGCCTACCTCAATCCCAGTCTACAACAAACTCCTTTCCTTGATCGGCATACAATCGAATCTGGCGCCACCTGCCAACCAGGTTGAGTTCTACTCGAAATTTCAATTGTGGTTTGGCGTGGCGGTAGCAATTATTTCGGGCACAGGTCAGTTTTTTTGGTGGAAGAAAATCGATAAGCAAAAATTAAAGAATGAGCTAATCACCCCGGCTATGGTCACGCTTATCGTTTTTGCCCTTGTCATTGCCTTTGCAAAAATCTATGAGCCCACTTACTTGGTATTGACGTTGGCGGGTGTGTATTTGATCGTTAGTAACGCGAAGGTTCTTTTGAGCTTGATCAAACTCAACCCCAAACTGTCGGGGGGGGCGCTGGCACATATTGGCGTGGGCATGATGCTGATCGGAGTGATGTTTTCTGCCGGCTATTCCAAAGTGGTTTCGTTGAACAACTCGGGCATGCTCATTTCCAAAGAACTGCCCACCGAGTTCAACCGCGATAACTTACTCTTGTTCATTAACGAGCCACGCGAAATGGCCGGCTACGAATTGGAGTACCTAGGCGAACGATATGAACCTCGCCACAAGTCGGGCTATGTGAATAAGAATCACGTTGACCCAACCAACAATCCGCTTAAAGTAGTGGCCAAGCAAGACATTTTGTTCAAAGGCACCAAGCTTTACGCTGCAAAGGATACATTTGAAATTTATCCTGAAAACACATATTATGAAATTGAGTTAAGGAAAAATGGCAAGGTTTCGGCCTCCCTTTTTCCCCGCGTGCAGATCAATGACCAGATGGGTGGGTTTGTTGCCTCGCCCGACATCAAGCGAAAGCTGAGCCGCGATCTGTACACCCACGTGTCACTGCCCATGAACAAAAGCGAAGAGCCAGAATGGGGAAAATTAGAAGAGTTTAAGGTGCAGATGGGTGAGGAATTCTACATTAACGCCAAGTATACGAGTTCACTCGAGCAAGTCACTAGGATAGACGAGATTGACGGTATACCGCTTGCGCCCGAAGATGTGGCGGTAAAGGCCAAAATCAAGGTACAAGGCGAACGGGAAACTTTCTATGCAGAACCCATTTTTCTGATTCGCAGCAAGTCCCAGGTAGGTCGAATTTCATCAGAAATCAATGATTTAGGGGTGAAATTGACGCTTTTGAATATTTTGCCTGAAACCAACGAGTTCTTAATTGGAATCAATGCTCGCCAAAAGGATTGGGTGGTGATCAAAGCCTTGGAGAAGCCCCTCATCAATGTTTTGTGGCTTGGCACAGGAGTATTAATGGTCGGTTTCTGCGTGGCAATGGTGCGAAGGTTTAAGGAGTTTGAAGAGTCAAAAAAGGAGATTTGAAGATGGTTGATCCATTTTCAAATCAACCGGTTGTCGGTGCTTATCTCAGCAACTCCCTTGAAATCACCATCTTTTGTATTTCAGTGGTGCCTTCGTAAATCTGGGTAATTTTTGCATCGCGCATCAAGCGCTCCACATGAAATTCTTTTACGTAGCCATAACCGCCATGTATCTGAACGGCTTCGGTCGTTACTTCTTGCGCGATTTGTGATGCAAAAAGTTTTGCCATCGCAGCAGCCTTTACAAAATCCTTTTTCTGATCTTTTAGGTAGGCCGCTTGCCAAACCAACAAACGGGCAGCATCAATCTTGGTGGCCATATCAGCCAACTTGAATTGGATGGCTTGATGCTCGGAAAGATGTTTGCCAAATGCCTTGCGCTCCTTGGCATACTTCAACGCAAACTCATACGCGCCAGCGGCTATGCCTAACGCCTGAGCAGCAATGCCAATACGACCTCCGTTCAGGGTGGTCATCGCAAACGTAAAACCAAAACCATCCTCGCCTATGCGGTTTGCCTTTGGCACTTTTACATCCTGGAACATCAACGAATGCGTATCGCTTCCTCGGATACCCATTTTGTCTTCCTTCTTACCAATTACAAAACCCGGCATGCCTCGCTCGATGATCAGCGCGTTGATGCCCTTGTGTCTCTTCTCGGGATGCGTTTGTGCAATAACGATGTAAATACTGGCGCTCTTCCCGTTCGTGATCCAGTTCTTTGTACCGTTTAGCAAGTAGTGATCGCCCCGGTCTTCTGCCGTGGTGCGCTGGCTGGTGGCGTCAGAGCCGGCCTCGGGCTCTGACAAGCAAAACGCACCTATTTTCTCGCCAGCTGCAAGCGGCTTCAAGAATTTTTCCTTCTGTTCTTCCGTTCCAAAACGCTCAAGCCCCCAACACACCAATGAGTTGTTTACCGACATGCATACTGATGCAGATGCATCAATTTTCGAAATCTCCTCCATGGCCAGCACATACGAAATAGTGTCCATTCCTCCTCCGTTGTACCTGGGATCAGTCATCATGCCCATCAATCCAAGTTCACCCATCTTCTTTACTTGTTCGGCCGGAAACTTCTGTTCGTTGTCTCGTTCAATTACGCCCGGTAACAAATCATTCACGGCAAAATCGCGCGCTGCTTGTTGTACGGAAAGGTGTTCTTCAGTGAGTTGGAAGTTCATGTATGCTGGCTATTTGTATTATCAAACAATTCGGAGCTGCATAGGTTTGCAGACCCAATAAAAAAAAGCCCAAGCATCGTGCTTGGGCGGGTAAAAATATGCGTTATCGCTGACTTAGGCGAGTGATGTCAAAAGTTTTTAATCGCGATCAGAACCGAGGAACAACATGACATAATGTATAAGGGTAGTAACGGCTCCTATGGCTGCTACTACATAGGTCATGGCGGCCCACTTCAATGCATCTTTTGCCATATCGTGCTCTTGGCGGGTAACAATGCCCCGTGCTTCCACCCAGGCCAATGCGCGCTTGCTGGCATCAAACTCAACGGGTAGCGTCACCAAAGCGAATAAAGCAAACACCGCATAGCAGACAATAATCACCAACAATGCAGTTTTTACCGGTAAAACTCCCTGTGCGAAAATAGAACCGAAGATCATTGCCATCATGATGAAGTTGAGAACGTTTGCGCTGATATTTTGTATCGGCACCATGGCAGAACGGAGTTGCAGCATGCTGTACGCCTTGGCATGTTGAACGGCATGCCCACATTCATGTGCCGCCACCGCTGTTGCCGCTGCGTTGCGGCCATAGAATACCTCTTGGCTGAGATTTACCGTTTTGTCTACCGGGTTGTAATGGTCAGTTAACTGCCCCTCTACGCTAATCACTTTCACATCGCGAATATCGTTATCGGCCAGCATCAGGCGGGCAATCTCTGCGCCCGTCAAATCTTTTGCCAGATGTGTTTGAGAATACTCTTTGAATTTGCTCTTCAGGCGTGAACTCACCATCCAGCCGATAGCCATAAAAAACAAACCGATTACCAATGCTCCCATAATGAATTATTTATTTAATGTTCGTTTGATTTTCTCCACAATGCGTGTAGTTGAATAACCCGGCACAAAGTCGATTGTTTTCACCTCGCCTCCAGCGCTTTTTACAACATCTGCGCCAACAATATTTTCTGCCAAATAGTCACTTCCCTTTACCAAAATATTGGGTATTAACGCTGAAATCAAATCAAGGGGTGTGTCTTCGTTGAAAAAAACTACTAAATCGACAAACTGCAGCGAGGCTAAAATGCGTGCCCTAGATTGCTGGTCTTGCAAGGGGCGTTCAGGCCCTTTGAACCGGCTGACCGAATCATCGGTGTTCAACCCTATCACCAAGCGGTCGCCCAGGTTGCGGGCTTTCTCCAGATAGTCGACATGACCCAAATGGAGCAGATCAAAGCAGCCGTTGGTGAAAACAACTTTTTCACCGTTCGCCTGCCATGATTTCACAGTTTCTCGTGCTTCTTCGATCGACCTAATTTTTAAAGCTGAATTCATTGCATGCAAAATTCATCATTTTCTTGAATACATTCGTAATAGTTTTCGTTTACCGTCATATGATGAGGGCTGCATTGACAACATACCTAGTCTTGGCAATTGTCTTTTCGTCTTTTGCACAAGTAACAACGATCGAGTCAACTTCAAATGTCTTGAAAGAAAAACTCGCCAGTAGTTACATTACACAGAGGCTCCAAAATCACGTCCCTTTTTATTCGCCTGTTTACATTCCAACCAACCCCATTTCGCCCATCGTGCTTTCGCCAATAAAAATCAACTTAATGAATCAAACTGAGGCCCATTGGAATGGTAATTTTAAATTTGATGCCTGGGGGAAAGATCGATACCCTCTTTACATGCAACCCAACAGGTATGATTGGATGTACAAAGTAAGGCAGAATGAAAAACGTTAATCTTTGACTTGTCGCAACTTCATCCAGCTAATGAGTAAAGAAATCAAGCCCAACAAAATCATCAGCGCAGTTTGCCACGCGTGGAAGATGAACACAAACGCAACGGCATCTGCCTGAGGCAGCTTGTACAACATCACAAGTCCCAGCGGCACCAGGGTATGGTATGAGCCAGCGCCACCTGGCAATGGTGCAGCCATCGCAATCGAGCCAATGGCAAACAGCGTAAGCACGGCACCAAATCCCAGGTTCTCGGTTTCAGGAAAGGCTTTGATCACGTAATAACTCATCACAAAGTAGGCTACCCAAATGGCAAGGGAATAGAAAATGAACAACCCCTTATTTTTCAGACGGAAGACGGCTGTCAAACCCTGCTTAAATCCCTTAATGATTTCTAACAACTTCACATTCTTGCGCAGCAGATACAACCCAACCAATGCCCCGATGCCGGCCAACGCTAGGCCATACACCCAAATAGGAATGTGTATCCCATCGCCTCCACCGCCAAAATCGAGGGTGTCAATGAATGATTTGAGCTTTGCCCACTCCGCTACAAAAGAAAGTGCAATCAGTACTAACAGGCAAATGACATCTACTATCCGCTCTACCACCACCGTGCCGAAGGACACCTCCACCGGGGTACTTTCGAGCTTGTACAAGTTGTAACAACGAGATACCTCACCTCCACGCGGCACGGCCAAATTCACCAGGTAACCCACCATCAACGACCAAAAGCTATTCGCCAGACCAACTGCATTTCCTGTGGGTACCAACAACATGCGCCAGCGCTCTGCCCGCAACACGTGGCTCACCACTGCCACTGCCGCCATCATCAACAGGTATCCTTTGTTGGAGTTTTTCCAGGCCGTCCACAAAAAGTCCGCCTTGTTTTCGCCTTCGCCCACCTGCAGGCCGCGGAGCGAAAGCCACAGCAGCACAACTGTGAGGGCCATCATGCCCACATATTGTAGAACAGATTTAGTTGTCAATTTCACTGTGCGCCAAATCTAACTATTCATTACCGATTTCAGAACACTGCATTAGACCAGTGCCTGGGCAGCCTCACCTATTTTCACATTGTTGATGAGCCTCGCCTCACCACCAAAAGCGGCCTTCATCAAAATTTCGTCTCTATTAACACTATCGGTGTGCATTAGTTTTTGCTTTGGCCTATTCGAAGTACTACGCTTTAACATTGCCCACAGAAGTGCGATAAGATACCAACATTTGACTGACTTGCCACGGTGGTTTACCGGAATGCAGCGTTTTTGTTGACCTCACACTGGCACTCGCGCATGCCTTGCGCGTAACATCTTTCCTTTTCAGTAACGCGCTGATTGCTTGATCACAGTGCCAGCCCACCTTGGTCGGGCACTTGGGGTAACGACTTAACATCTATGTGAAACATCCGTTCTTGCACAAGGCGGTTAACAAACTTCAACTGCTGATAATCTTTCTGGCCACAAAAAGCGCGATGTGGTTTTACGATGTTGAAAAAGTTGCTCACCGCCAGTGCCACCCCGCTAAAATGCACGGAGTGAAATTTCCCTTTCAGCGTCTTGTCCAATGCCCCGAAGTTAAATTTGGTTTCGCGTAGTAAAGCATGCATTTCGCCATTGGTTGGGGCAAAGATCACACCAAAGCCCGCATGCCTCAATAACGCTACATCGGTATCGAAACTGCGCGGGTATTTCTCCAATTCAGCGAGATTGTTGCATTGTGCGGGATTTTTGTAGGTACTGCAAACGGTGACATCGTTTTCAGCTTTGGATGCTTTGATCGGTTTCAAGTGGCCTTTGTGCAGCGCGCCCATCGTGGGCACCAAACCCACAGTGCGCAGGTTCTGCTTTTCTGCCTCCAAAAAGGTATGCAGGTGCTTGATTGCCTTGAAAACGCACAAATTTGACCTGTTTAAGTAGGGCATCAAATATAGGAGATATGTCTGAACATCAGTTGAACGCGGGGCGAATTTTGCGTACCTTTGCACTCCGGTTTCTTTTGCTAAAAAAATAGAGTAATATGTCTAAAATTCGAATCCTGTATGTGGCCAGCGAGATCAATCCTTTTCTGCAGACCACAGAGGTTGCCGATTTCGTTCGAAAACTTCCGCAAGCCATGCAAGAAAGGGGCATGGAAATACGCATCTTGGTGCCACGTTTTGGATTGATTAACGAGCGCAAAAATCGCTTGCACGAAGTCGTGCGTCTATCGGGCATTAACATTGCCGTGGGCGATGAAGAAAAGCCGCTGATCATTAAGGTCGCTTCCATTCCCAATGCTAAGTTGCAAGTTTATTTCATAGACAATGAAGACTACTTTCACCGCAAGTCTGTCTTTCACGATAAGGAGAACAAATTCTTTGAAGACAACGATGAACGAGCCATATTTTTCTGCAAAGGGGTAATTGAAACCGTGCGTAAATTAGGTTGGTCGCCAGATATTGTGCATTGCAATGACTGGATCACCAGTTTCATACCATTGTACATAAAAACTACATACAAGAAAGATCCATTGTTCAAAAACACCAAAACCGTTTTTACGATTTACAACAACAGCTTCAGTCACAAGTTCAAAGGCGATTTGATGGGTAAGGTTCGCATGATGGACATCGAAGACAGTATGCTGGGAAATCTTAAATCCGCAGACTATGAGGGGTTTGTTAAACTTGGTGCTGAGTTTGCCGATGTAGTGAACGTGGCCGGTGACAATAAGAAACTGGATAGCCTGGTGAAAAAACTCAAAGAAAAAAAGGTGGAGACGTATTCGAAAGACGCAGATCACACAGAATCGTTTTACAACCTGTATACTGAGCTGGTAGGCTAAATTAAATCCACCTCAAAAATACTTCACAACATCAGGTTGTGCCCTGCTCGCTCAGGCGGGCAGTTGCCTCCGGGTTTCAGCGCTGAATAGCCTTCGACTCGCTCAGGCTGACAATTGAAAATTGATTGTTGTGTTGGCTGCCAATATTTACACACAAAGGCAAGGCCTAAGTGTTAATCAACATTTTAAAGATTAGCACTTAGGCCTTAGTTTTGTGGTTAGCGAACAATCATAAACCAGAATCTGATGTGCGGAATTGTAGCATACGTGGGTCATCGGCAAGCGAGTGACATCATCATCAAAGGTTTGAAACGGCTTGAGTACCGTGGGTACGATAGTGCCGGCATTGCACTGTTGAACCAAGGTCTCAACGTCTATAAAAAGAAGGGAAAGGTTTCGGAGCTTGAAGCTTTTATCAAGGGGCAAAACCTGAGCAGTTGCATTGGTATGGGCCACACGCGGTGGGCCACACACGGTGAGCCCAACGATGAAAACGCACACCCTCATTATTCGGCTACCAAAAAGCTGGCCATCATCCACAACGGGATCATAGAAAACTACAACTCGCTCAAACAAGATCTGCTACGCAAGGGCCACCGTTTTTTGAGCGAAACCGATACCGAAGTTTTCATCCACTTTATTGAAGACATCAAAGAGAAAGAAGGGTGCTCACTGGATGAGGCGGTACGTTTGGCGCTTACGAAAGTGGTAGGTGCATATGCGATAGTGGTAATGTCTTTGGAAGATCCCACATTACTGATTGCTGCCCGCAAAGGAAGCCCACTGGTGGTGGGCGTGGGCAAGGGCGAGTTTTTTATGGCCTCTGACGCTACGCCAATTATTGAATACACCAATGAGGTAGTGTATCTGAATGACCAGGAGATTGCTGTAGTCAACAAGGGCAAACTCACAATCAAGAACACAGCAAATCTACCGCTTACGCCCTATGTGCAAACCGTTGACTTGGCGTTGGAGGCGATTGAAAAAGGTGGTTTTGAACACTTCATGATCAAAGAGATTTTCGAGCAACCCCGCTCAATCAAAGATTGTATGCGCGGTCGATTGGACTCAGACTCCGGGCGGTTGGTGTTAGGCGGCTTACGCGATTATATCAATAAACTGGTTCATGCCGACCGGATGATCATTGTGGCTTGTGGCACCAGCTGGCACGCAGGGTTAGTGGCAGAATATTTCTTTGAAGAGTTCTGCAGAATACCTGTTGAGGTGGAGTATGCTTCCGAGTTTCGCTACCGAAATCCGATTGTCAGAGAAGGTGATGTGGTGATTGCGATTTCCCAATCAGGCGAAACAGCCGATACACTGGCAGCCATCGACCTGGCCAAATCAAAAGGGGCGATCATTTTTGGCGTCTGCAATGTGGTCGGCTCATCTATTCCGCGCGCAACGCATGCAGGTGCCTACACCCATGCAGGTCCCGAAATTGGTGTTGCCAGTACCAAGGCATTTACCGCACAGCTCACTGTGCTCAACATGATCGCATTATCAGTGGCACAGCGCAAAGGCTCCATCACTGAGCAAAAGTTTCACGAGCTGTTGGTTGAGATGGAAAACATACCCATCAAGGTTGAAAAAGCTTTACAACTGAACAGCCAAATTCACACTATCGCAGATGAGTTTAAAAATGCGCGCAACTTCCTTTATTTAGGTCGTGGATACAACTTTCCGGTGGCGCTGGAAGGAGCCCTGAAACTGAAAGAGATATCCTACATCCACGCGGAAGGTTACCCGGCCGCTGAAATGAAACACGGGCCTATTGCCTTGATTGACGAAGAAATGCCAGTGGTATTTATAGCCACCAAAGACAGCAGCTACGAAAAAGTGGTGAGCAACATACAGGAAGTGAAAGCCCGAAAAGGGAGGGTCATCGCAATCGTCACAGAAGGTGACACCCACATCCGCAAAATGGCAGAATTTGTGATTGAAGTGCCGCCCACATTAGAGCCTTTGATGCCGCTCATCGCGGTGATCCCACTGCAATTGTTGTCGTATCACATTGCTGTTATGCGAGGCTGCAATGTAGACCAACCTCGGAATTTGGCGAAGAGCGTGACAGTGGAGTAAACCACCTTTCGGTGCCGCATTAAGTTGTAGCTGACCCCTGCGGTAACTTCAGCAAAAAGGTAAATATGATCGTTCAAAAATATGGTTACCCTACTTCTCAAACGAGAACCCATGTTCGCACAATCGCATGGTAAATTTGGGGTGCCACCCATGACAAACGATCGGAAAGTTTGATCATGAAGCCAAGCGAGGTAGCCCAAAAATCTGTTGGATCGCTGCCTGAGCCATTGCTTCGGTTGATGGTCATTTCAAATTGCCCCTATTGCATTTCGAAAAAATGGCGGAGCAACGGCAATCGGCCGGTTGATACCTTCGGTTTGGCACCGAAGAAATATTGAGGAGCTGTAAGTTCTGGCAATGGGGCGCACAAAATCTGTATTTCGTTTACTCGTATCTTAGGCAGGCCTAATCACCTGAGCGGGTTTCAGCGGGAATGCGGTCTCACTGCGATTCAAGGCCGCTCCAAATGGCCATCCGGATATTTTGCAAACCTTGTTTCGCTGGCTGCATGCACATGCTCGTGCGTTGGCCACGGCCATCCGCCAAACTCGCTCTTTTGATACTCCATAAAAATGCGTTGAATATCTGCCTGGGTATTGCCAACAAAAGGGCCATGTTGCGCTACCGGCTCGTTGATTGCTTTGCCCTGCAGCAACAACATTGCACCTTGGCCATCACCGTTTGTTATCAGCAGAGATGCATCACTCTTAACGTATGCGGCCGCATGAGACGAAAAAATCGTGCCATCGATTGTCATACTATCCCCCTCGTAAAAGAATAGTGACCGGTTGATGTTGGCTAAAGCAGCCGGCAACCTCCAGCGTGCGTTTGGTTCCATTTTAATCAGCCAGATGGCCACATCATTGTGCGGGTCTGCCGCCCAGGAGTTGGGCGCTGGCGCAGGAGCCGGGCTCTCATTGTAGCAGCCTGCCATCACTTTCACTTGCGTCTTCAAGCCGCCTTCGTCTTCAACAGATACAATCGGGATCATTTCATTCCACAGCATCGCAAAGTAAGGTTCAACTCGCTTGCTTGCCTTGGGCAGGTTCAACCATATTTGAAACAGCTCAACAGGGTTTTCATGAGTCTGGCTCAGCAACGGAAACATTTCACAGTGCTGCACCCCTTTGCCTGCCGTCATCCACTGTACATCGCCCATACCAAACCTGCCTGCAGCGCCCATCGAATCCGAATGATCGACAAAGCCTTTGGTGACAATGGTGACTGTTTCAAACCCGCTGTGCGGATGTGCAGGAAAACCCGGCACTGCCGACCCATGGTACATGCGCCACCCTTCAGGGTTAAGCGCAAAATCCTGGCCGATATTTCGGCCTGCCAATGAGGCCTGCGGCCCCATCTTGCTGTTTCCTTTCGGGTAATAATCCAAGTGGTGAACACAAAATAAAAATGGATCCTGCGTAGGCCAGGTAAATCCCAATGGGTGGGTAGAAAGAATATTGCTCATGCCTGCATTGAATTTTTGCCAAGTTAATCGGTTGGATATTCAATTCACAATTGCTCGCACCTTGATCATGTTCACACCTATGTCAGCCACTTATCCTGCGAGCATTGCTGACGAAATTATTCCTCAAGGTTTTTTGAAAAAAAAATCCTAACTCGGTATCTGTAAAATGGAATCTATGCAACGAATACTCTTTCTAGTGTGCCTCGCAGCCATTGCGACCCCTGCACTCGCACAAAAAAATAAAAGTAACGCCCCTGTGGCACCTGCCTTTAGCGCAGAACAGTACAAGGGACTGAAGTGGCGCAACATCGGGCCTGGCCGTGGGGGCCGCGCCAATGCCATTGCCGGGCACCCGGCCAACGAAAACGTGTACTTTGTAGGGTACACCGGTGGTGGCGTATGGAAAACAGAAGACGCGGGCCTGGTATGGAAAAACGTTTCAGACGGATTTTTTAAAGTAGGCTCCATGGGTGACATCGCCATCAGCGAAAGCGACCCCAACGTGATTTACGTGGGTACGGGCGAGCATGCCGTGCGTGGCGTGATGACATCATATGGTGATGGCGTTTATAAATCGACTGATGGCGGAAAGAGCTGGAAGAATATTGGGCTGGAAAAAACACGTCATATCTCTGACGTAGTGATTCATCCCCAAAACCCTGACGTTGTGCTGGTGGCTGCACAGGGTGCGGTGCATGGTGCCAGTCCGGACCGGGGTGTGTACAAATCAACAGACGGTGGCACCAGCTGGAAAAAAACGTTGTTTGTAGATGACAACACGGGCATCAGCAGTTTGAGCATGGACATGACCAACCCGCGAATCTTGTACGCAGCCACCTGGCCCCACAGAAGATATCCCTGGAAAGTGCAAAGCGGACCCAATGCGGCAGTGTGGAAATCAACTGATGGCGGGGAGACCTGGAATAAAATTATTGAAGGCTTGCCAAAAGAAATGGGTAAAATCGGTTTGTCGGTATCGCGGGCCAATCCAAACCGCGTGTATGCCATCATTGAGGCAGAGAAATCGAAAGCCGGTTTATACCGCAGCGATGACGGTGGCAAGAAATGGATACACCAATCCAGCGATCAAAATATCACTGCTAGGTCATGGTACTATATGGAAGTATTTGCTGACCCCGTCAATGAAGACATTGTGTATGTTTTGAATGCACCGATGATGCGCTCAATTGATGGCGGCAAGACTTTCCAAAACGTGCAGGTAGGGCATGGCGATACGCACGACTTGTGGATCAACCCCAAAAAGAACAGCAACATTGCGTTGGCTGATGATGGCGGTGGAGAAATCACTTTCAATGCCGGCAAAACCTGGTCAACGCAAGGCAACCAGCCTACTGCGCAATTTTATCGTGTCAATGTAGACAATCGGTTTCCATACTGGGTGTATGGAGGCCAGCAAGACAACACATCGGTGATGATCAAGAGCCGTACCAACGGCATGGGTATCACCGTAAAAGACTGGGTAAATGGCCCCGGATGCGAAAGTGCGTACATCGCATTTGACAACCCCAACAATCCGCAGTTGTTCTATGGCGGTTGTTATCAGGGGCAAATTGATGTGCTCGACTCACGCACAGACGAAACAAAGGATCTGATGGAATACCCTGCTACCAACCTGGCGTATGCACCCAAGAAAATGAAGTACCGTTTCAATTGGAATGCCCCGTTGATCAATTCTCCGCACGATTCAAAAACACTGTACCACGCGGGCAATGTGCTGTTTAAATCCACCAACGGTGGTATGAGTTGGGAGAAGATCAGCGGTGACCTCACCCGCAATGACACCACCAAACAAGATTACAGCGGAGGCCCGATTACCAACGAAGGTGCCGGTGGCGAAAACTACAACACCATCTACTACGTGATCGAATCGCCACACGAGCGCGGATTGATTTACACTGGCAGCGACTGCGGGTTGGTGCACATCACCCGCGATGGCGGAAAAAACTGGCAGAACATTACGCCTGCCGGATTGGCCGAGTGCATGATTCATTCTATCGAAGTATCGCCACACGATAAAAGCACCGTTTATATTTCAGCTTCGCGCTACAAGTTCAACGATTATTCAAACATGGCCTACAAGTCATCCGACTATGGCAAGACATGGACAAAGCTCAGTAATGGTATCGAAAATGATGACTTCATCAAAGTTATTCGTGAAGATAAAAAAGTGAAAGACTTACTCTACGCGGGGGCAGAACGCGGGTTCTACATATCGTTCAACGGAGGCATCAACTGGAATAAGATGCAACTGAATTTCCCCGTTGTGCCTGTCACTGATCTTATCAGCCACGACAACGACCTGGTAGCTGCCACGGCAGGGCGGGCATTTTGGATTTTAGATGACCTCAGTCCGATACAACAATCAAGCGGAACATTGGGGACAGCAGCTATAAAAATTTATTCACCCAAACCCACCATACGGCTCACCAGCTTTGCCCCCAGTTGGATGGAGGTGCCCGCAGGCACAGGGCAAAACCCACTGAACGGTGTGATTCTCACCTATCATTTGAAAGAAAAGGCCGATACTGCAAATGTTACTTTAGAGATTTTAGACATGAGCGGCAACGTGATCCGAAAATACTCAAACAAGAAAGACGAAAATGTAAAACCGTTTCCCGGAGGCGCACCGCCATCGCCACAAATCCCGGCTGAAGCCGGCATGAACCGCTTCGCGTGGGATTTTAAAACGGAAGCTTTGCCTGACGTTCCGGGTGTTTACGTATATGGCGATCTGGGTGGCCACCGTGTGGCGCCCGGCAAATATAAAGCACGCGTTAAATTTAAGAATGAAACATCTGAAACTGAATTTGACCTGGTTACAGACCCCAACTTGGCAAATGTAACGGCCGCTGATTGGGCAGCACAACAACAGGTGATTCAACAAGCTGAAGACGGGGTGCGCGATATTCACAACTCGGTCAACAACATGCGCAAAGTGAAAAAACAAATTGAAGGCTACAATGATTTGCTGAAGAATGACCCCAACGCCAAGGAATTGGTAAATATTGGCAAAGAGATCATCAAAAAAATTGAAAAGTGGGAGAAAGAGTTGATTGAGCCGCGTTCAAAAAATTTCCAAGATGTGATCAACTTTGAGAATAAACTCAACTCAGAGTTTTTACAAATCAAATCAAATGCCGACACCCACGATCCGCGCGTAACGCAAGGTGTGCGCGATCGCCTTGGAGACATTCAAATCGACTGGTCAAAACAGAAGAATATGATGACCGAGGTGATTAATAAAGACATCAGCAATTTCAACAAAACATTCAAAGACAAAAATCTGCCTGCATTGATTACAGAATTGAAGGAAACGGTGATCAGTAATTGATGTTGGATCTGTCACTAAAAAAATCTGCCACTCGGTAATGTCTCACCCCTTTCCGAATAGGGGTGGGATGCTACCACAAATGATCTGAAATAAAAAAACATAACAATTTATCGGGCGAAGCTGTGTGCTGGGTTTAGTGTATTCTTCGCCAACCTCGGCCGGATATTTTCACCTCAATCATGCAATGGAGAACCCGGTGCGCAACTTACGAATGTAAATCAACAACTTGTGGTGGAATGCTGAAACCCGAATTGGGTTTTTATCAGCATGAAACTTGACTATCCTGCCTTCTTTGTCAGGATTTATAAACCCTTGAGGCAGGTGATGCATCCCTTATGCATCATCCGGGTTTAATGAATGATAAACCATCAGCTTTTTTGCACTTCGTGCTGACGATCGAAAATGAAAGGATTGGGTTTTATCGTTGTCGAAAATTCTTCTTTCATTTTCAATGTCAGTTTTCATCCTCGCAACCCTCTTGGTACCGTTAGGATTCGTCACCCCTCTGGCAGAGTTGTCGTTACAAGTCATTTCAAATGGCAATTCTGAGATCACCGGTTTGGCCGGGAGTGTCACTATCGGGGTTTCTGCTCCTTGTCCGTTCTTATTTTATTGGTCAACCATTGCTTCGCTTCTTCGAGCGTCTTGAAAATGACAATATCGAAGCCTCGTTGGCGGCCGATGTACTGCCAGTAGGATGCAAAGTTTTCAGACTCATTGTTAAATACGCACGCAGCAGTGACTTGGTGGAGCTGGGGCATGTTGCTCTCGTAAGTTCTGATCAAATTAAAGGCCTGCACATGGTTCAGGTTGAGGTGCACCTTGCGGTAGTCTATCAGCAAATAACGGCTTTCTGTCTCTACTATCTTGTTGTAGACGGCAGTGGCAGTCTGAAACATTTCCGCATCTGAATTGCGCACACCATGGCCCTCTATCAACAAATAATCTGCAAATGGTTCAAAGGTTACTAATTCCACATCGTAAAGATACCTGTCTAGTCTGTAAATAAGCTATATCCGGCAAAATTTGTTCATGGTGTAAATGTAGCTGGTGTTTTGTTTTTACCCACTTATTTACTCAACGTTGCCGAGATACCTGTTTTATAATCGGTTGCAGTAAGGCCGAGCTGTTTTTCAATCTTACTGCTATCAAATATGTAGTCATTTTCATGTGTATAATTTTAAGTTCTCAAGTTTGTTTTGAGTTCGGTAAAACAGGTTAAGAGAGTAAATTTTCATGTTCGTACTTTGCATCGGTGATTGCTCACCGAGCTTGTGACATCGGTTGGTGCTTATCCTGTTAAGGTGTCAATTCAATACGCGTGATTCCACAAGGGATGCACAGAA
>DHLV01000055.1:0-6178 GCA_002405445.1 Flammeovirgaceae bacterium UBA4659
TGAATATTTTAATCTTGATGCTATCATATCCGTAGGCTATCGGGTTAATTCCAAACGCGGAACGCAATTCCGCCAGTGGGCAACACAGCGCTTAAGAGATTATCTGGTAAAGGGTTATGCCATTAATGAAAAGCGGTTAAAAGCATCGCAGCAACAACTTACGGATTTAAAAAAGAGTTTGAGTCTGCTGGAGAATGTCGTAAAGCAGAAACAGCTTTCTACCGATGAAGCCGTAGGGTTGCTCAAAGTAGTTGCGGCTTATTCGCATGCGCTGAATCTGCTCGATCAATATGATCACCAGCAATTGCAGGTGCCTCAAGCGAAAAAGGCATCCGTCAAAAAATTAACCTATGTGGAGGCTATCAAACAAATAGGGCTATGGCGCAAACAACAAAATGCCGGTAAATTATTTGGCAATGAGAAAGATGAATCGTTTCAAAGTTCATTGCAAACCATTTATCAAACCTTTGGCGGAAAAGATCTCTACCCGAGCCTGCATGAAAAAGCCGCTAATCTTTTATATTTTGTGGTGAAGAATCATTCTTTTACCGATGGCAACAAACGCATAGCGGCCGGTTTGTTTCTCTACTTTCTCTACAAGAACAAACAACTCTATGCAGCTGACGGCAGTAAAATCATAGCCGATAATACGCTCGTAGCCATCACCATCATGATTGCCGAAAGCAATCCGGATGATAAAGAAATGATGATTAAGTTGATCGTAAATTTAATGGTTAATGATTAGTGGTAAATGCTGATTACACTGTGAAACAGGATAACATTGTTAGGGAGAAGAGTTTTGAGTTTGCGATCAGCGTTGTGAAACTGTCCAAAGGCTTAGCGGAAGTAAGGAAAGAGTTCATCATGTCAAAGCAGCTTTTGAGAAGTGGAACGAGTGTAGGTGCGATGGTGCGGGAAGCTGAGCATGCGGAATCAAAGAATGATTTTATACACAAACTTGGTATCGGTCAAAAAGAAATTAATGAAACTATTTATTGGTTGGAATTGCTAAGGGCAACCGACTACATAGAGGAAACAGAATTCCAAGAAGTTCACGTTAAAGCAGTGGAGGTAATAAAATTGATCACGGCAATCATCAAATCAGCGAAGATGAATCTTAATAGAAATGTCAATTAACCATTCATCATTAATCTCTAACAATTAAGAGAATGCAGTCTGAAGCGATACTGGAACAAGCGCTCATGAGTCAATTACAAGGCCTGGGCTATTCCTTTGCGCCCGTGCACGATGGTGAAGCACTGTTAAACAACCTCAAATCCCAACTCGAACGCTTTAACACCACGACATTTACCACCAAAGAGTTTGCCGCCATTCTTAACCACCTGGCCAAAGGCAACGTATTCGAGAAAGCAAAAACACTGCGCGCTCGGTTCAACGTGACCAAAGAAGACGGCACCACCTTTTATGTTCGCTTTTTTAACAACGAAGATTGGTCAAAGAATCTTTACCAAGTCACGAACCAGGTTCAGCAACAAGGCTCCTTTCTCAACCGCTATGATGTAACGCTGCTGGTCAACGGCTTGCCGCTGGTGCAGATCGAGTTGAAACGCAAGGGCATTGAAATCAAGGAAGCGTTCAACCAGATCAACCGCTACCAGAAGCATTCATTCTGGAGCAATAACGGGTTGTTTCAATACGTGCAGGTGTTCGTCATCAGCAACGGCACCAATACCAAGTATTTGGCCAATAACCCGCTGCAGTCGGTGATGCAGACGTTCTACTGGTCAGATGTTAACAACAAAATTACCAGCGACCTCACGTCATTTGCCAACGCGTTTTTGAATACCGATCATCTTGGCAAATTCATTTCGCACTACGTGGTGCAGAATGAAACCTTTAAAAACATGATGATCCTGCGGCCCTACCAATACTATGCGGTGGAAGCCATCATCAACCAGGTGAAATCCAGCAACAGCAACGGCTACATCTGGCATACTACCGGGTCGGGCAAGACACTAACCTCATTCAAGGCAAGTCAAATCATTATGGACTTGCCGGAGGTGTACAAAGTGGTGTTTGTGGTAGACCGCAAAGACCTGGATTACCAGACCATGAACGAATTCAACGCGTTCAAGAAGGATAGCGTAGACGTAACCAACAACACCGCTTCGCTGGTGCGGCAACTCACCGATGATACCAAGCTGGTGCTCACCACCATTCAGAAACTGAACAACGCCATATCCAAAGCCCATTTCGAGAATAAACTCACCCACCTGCGCGATAAAAAGGTGGTATTCATATTTGATGAGTGCCACCGCAGCCAGTTTGGCGATACGCACGAGCGCATCACCAACTATTTTCAGAAGGCGCAGCTATTCGGGTTCACCGGCACGCCCATCTTTGCCGATAACGCTACGAAAAATGAACACGGCAAGCGCACCACCAAAGATTTGTTTGGCGAGTGCCTGCACAAGTATGTGATTACCGATGCCATCCGCGCTCAGAACGTACTGCGCTTTGGTATTGAGTACATCGGCTAATACAAACAGAAGGGCAATACCTTTATGGAGTTAGAGGTGGAAGATATTGACCGGCCCGAGGTATATGCAGACGAAAAGCGCCTCGCGAAAATCGTGGACTACATCATTGCCTATCACGATCAAAAAACATTCAACCGGGAGTTTTCAGCACTGTTCGCCATCAGCAGCATCGACACGCTGGTGAAGTACTACGAAATCTTTAAAAAGAAGAAAGAAGCTGGCGAACACGACCTGCGCGTGGCCACCATTTTTACGTATGGGGCCAACGAAGACGATGAAGATGCACAAGACATGTTGCCGGGTGATGATTTGCCTTTGGCAGCCGAGGCAAAAGAGAACTATAAATCGAAACACAGCCGCGATAAGCTGAACGAGTTTATCCACGATTACAACACCCTGTACGGCACGGCCTTCTCTACCGATGACGACAAACTGTTTGAGGGCTATTTTAAAGACATCAGCAAGCGGCTGAAAGAGCGCGAGAAGGAAACATTCAATGATGAAAAAGACCGGCTTGATATTCTGCTGGTGGTGAACATGTTCCTCACCGGCTTCGATGCCAAGAAGGTAAACACGCTCTATGTCGACAAAAACCTGAGGTACCACGGCCTTATTCAGTCCTACTCCAGAACAAACCGGATTTTGGGTGAGAAAAAGTCGCAAGGCAATATTCTGGCTTTTCGAAACCTGAAGGATGCCACCGACAAGGCGATTACTTTATTCTCAAACAAAGAGGCAATCGAAGAAATCATTCTGCCTCCATTTGAAGCCATCGCCAAACGCTTCGATGAGGCTTTAGCCGAATTACGCAAGCTTGTGCCCACGCCTCAAAGCGTAGATAACTTAGTCAGTGAAGAAGAGGAGGCCGCTTTCATTCAGGCTTTTCGCGCCCTGCTGCGCGCCAAAAACGTGCTGGAATCATATACCGATTTCTGTTTGGCTGCGCTCGGGATTGACGAGGATACATTTCTGGATTACCAGACTAAGTACATCGATCTGTACGCCAAAGTAAAGCGCGAAACCGCCAAGCAAAAGACCTCCATCCTCAACGACATCGACTTTGAGGTGGAGCTCATCCACCGCGATATCATCAATGTGGCGTACATCATCAAGCTGTTGGCCAAATTAAAACAGGCCAAAAAGTCGGAGCGCGAACAGCAGAAAAAGGCCATCATGGATTTGTTGGGCAGCGATGTGCAGCTGCGCAGCAAGCGCGAGCTCATTGAAAAGTTCATTGAAGAGAACCTGCCCAGGATTGATAATGCCGACACTATTCAGGAAGAGTTTGAACAATACTGGCAAGATCAGAAAGTATTAGCCCTCGCGAAACTCTGTGATGACGAGCAACTGGACAAGGAACAGTTTAAAGCGTTGATCGACACGTACATCTTCAGCGGTCAGGAGCCCCTGCGGGATGATGTGCTGAAATGCCTCGGCAACCGCCCCAGCATTTTGCGCGCGCGCGAAGTTGGCGAACGCATTATTAACAAGATGAAAGAATTTGTGGAAGTGTTTGTGCAAGGGATGGTGGCATGACACTATTTGACAATGTTTAAAGCCATAAAGCAAATGTCTTCACGATAACTTGGAAATTATGATAAGCAGTATCGATTGGAATCTAGTTTGGTCAGCACTTAGCGCTATTTCAGCCTTTTTCAGTCTAATTGCTGCCATCTTTATCTATATTCTCGCTAAGAATGAATTGGCCAAAAACAATAGCATTGCAGAATTAGACATCTACTTCAAGATAAAGTCTGATCTTAACAGTCCAGATTCACAGCAAATCTACAGCGCACTGATTGAGGAGCATTTGCGATTTGCGAGAAATCAGGACGGCAGCGTTGGCTTCCTTGTGAAGAATAAGGAGAATTGGGAACCGTTTCAGATGAATAGAATCAATTCCAACCTGTTGGGTCACATCGAAGATCTTGCTCTGGTATATGAGAAAGGACTTGTTACATTCGATACAATTATGGCCGGATATGGCTCACTTATTCTTAATGCTGGTAATTCCCCCGCCATTTACAATTACATCAGCTATTTGCGAAATGAGAAGTTCAAGGATAAAGATCTCTACTCGGGCTTTGAACAGTTGTATCTAAAGATACATTCCCACTTGACAGACGACTTAAAGACACGATACCGCCCAGTTATTTGTTAAAATCAGTTGATCTGAGAAACGGTGGACAAGAAGATCACCAAAAATTATGACCGATGAAAAGCTATTTCCGCATTATGTTAGGTGCCAAGAGCATTCATGCCGAAGAATGCTACAAAGGCAACTTCATCGGTACTGATTTTGACATTCGTACCGATCTGAGTAAAGACCTGCCGGATAACTGGCGGGAGTTCAATCAAAAGTATATTCCTGTTTACCAGAAAAGCCAACCGGACAAAAGCCGGATTTCGGCCGGCCTTGCCTGCGGGGCGTTGTGGACGGTTTCAAAAGGTATTAAAACAGGTGATATCGTGCTCTGCCCCAATGGCCAGGGGGTGTATTTCGTGGGTGAAGTAACGGGGCCGTATTACTGTAAACCAGATGGCATCTTGCACCACCGCAGGCCTGTGCGCTGGTATGCAGAAGGCATCAGCCGTGAGCAAATGAGTGAGGCCTTGCGAAATTCCACCGGTTCGATCGGCACCGTGAGTGATGTTACGCGCTATGCCGAAGAAATTGAACGGCTGATTGGGGGCAACCGGCCGCCTGTCATTGTTTCTACGGATGAGACGGTTACCAACGCCTCCGAGTTTGCGTTGGAAAAACACCTCGAGGACTTCCTGGTGCAAAACTGGAAGCAAACCGAGTTGGGCAAGAAGTATGACATCTATGAGGAAGAGGGCGAGTTGGTGGGCCAGCAGTACCCAAGCGATACGGGGCCGATTGATATTCTGGCCGTTAGCAAAGACAAAAAGGAACTGCTGGTAGTAGAACTCAAGAAAGGTCGGGTAAGCGATAGTGTGGTGGGCCAGATTCAACGGTATATGGGCTTCGTGAAGGAAGAACTTGCCGAGGAATACCAAACGGTGAAGGGCGTGATTATTGCGTTGGAGGATGACGTGCGGATAAGACGAGCGTTATCCGTAACCACGAACATCGAGTTCTACCGATACCAGGTCAGTTTCAAACTATTTAAGAGTTGACGTTATGAGGCCCTTGTTTACCGTTCATGCTGGCGAGTACCTGACCGGTTGCGAAATTGAGAAAAGACTTGGCAGAAAAGTAAATCTTTGGGTACCCAGCAAAGATGAGGGCGTAGATATTCTGGTTACCGACCGCAACAACAAACGCAACGTTTCGCTGCAAGTCAAATACTCGCGCGATTTTGTCCGGGTCGGGAAAAGTGCTGACAGGCGCCTGGCATTGCGGTCAGTTGGCTGGTGGACTTTTAACCGCGTAAAACTTCAGAACTCAAAGGCGGATTTTTGGGTGCTGCTTACCTATGATGGGCACGGCAAAGAGTCGGATTTCATTGTCATTCCACCAAAACAACTTTTGAACATTTACAAAAGAACCAGTCGTAACGACAAAACCATTCAGTCTTACGTATGGGTGTCGAAGGACAACAAACGTGCTTTTGAAGGTCGCGGGCTAACCAAGGAACAAGGAGATGCCATGATCAACGGGGTTACCCCGGCTGGTATCCGAGACTTATCCAGGTACCTGGATAAGTCTCGGA
>DHLV01000055.1:6293-6606 GCA_002405445.1 Flammeovirgaceae bacterium UBA4659
TCCGAGACTTATCCAGGTACCTGGGCAATTGGGCTCAAGTGCGAAAGAAGCTGAGGATAACGTAAATCCAAACGACATGAACATTACTCTTGGAATTAGGCCGCTGAATCACCCTGCCCCTGCATTCTGGATCCCCAAGTTTAAGTGATATGACAGATGCTGAACTATCGCGGAAAGTATTTGAGTTAGGTGAGGCGCAGCTCACACCCACCTCTCATTTATTCGCTCAGTTCGGCCCCGTCAAGATCATCGAAGCATCGCAACAGCATGCGGCTGGTTACACAAAGCTAAGCCGAAGCAGACCGGCTGTTCG
>DHLV01000055.1:6805-7016 GCA_002405445.1 Flammeovirgaceae bacterium UBA4659
GATAGAATTTCCCGCGAAACAGATCTTCAAACATTTCACCAGCTTGTTGAATTAATCAGGTCTAAATCCGCTCCCGAATTCTATGAATTCTGGGGCCACCGTGATGCCAAAAAGTATCAGGTGCTAACCGAAATTTTGAATCGATTGCCTGAACTTCGCAGGCGATACCCGGCTGCGCCAGACGACTTTCACCTGTTGAACAGCTGGGCCG
>DHLV01000209.1:0-990 GCA_002405445.1 Flammeovirgaceae bacterium UBA4659
AATGCGTAATGTGCCAGATTTTGGGTTTGGAAGTGGTTGCATCGATGTAGGCTTTTAACACCACCTCATCATTGTCAATAGGCAATGACAAGGTAATCCAATTGATTTTCACACCTTCGCGCAACTCGCGTTGTTTCCATGCGTGGATCATGTTGGGGTAATCTTGCTTGGTCATCACGATCTCATCGCCTTTGTTCAAGTCAATACCCCACGTAAAGGTGCCCAATGCTTCTGTTGTATTTCGATTGATCGCTAATTCTTCATTTGATACGCCTGCTAAGTCCGCCAATTTTCTGCGCAATGGCTCACGGCCTTTGTCTAAAATCTGCCACATGTAGTAGGTGGGCGCTTCGTTGCTTAGATGGTAATAGCGATCAACCGCATCTTGCACCACCTTGGGTTGCGGGCTCACACCCCCGTTGTTAAGATTGAGAATATTGGGAGAAACGGTGTAAGCCTGTGCCATGCGAGCCCATAGGTCTTCATCCGTTGCTGCCACTTCGGGTGTGAGTTGGTTTAGTTCAAATAATGCCTCAGAAACATCTTCTGCCTTTGCGTGTGTGGCCAGCGATGTGAGCGATGCGGCACCTGCAATGCCGAAAGATTTTTTGAAGAACGATCTGCGGGTACTCATAGTTGATTCGTTAATGAGTTAATTCATTGATTTGCGAATGATGAAGTTCTCGAAGGTAAACAATAAATTGGCCAATCGGAAAATCAATGCATTGGCCTATTGGCTACTTCACATTCTGTAGCGTGCGCAACTTCACCGCCTTCCAACCGGTAACGGCCACCACCAATAAAGTCATCACGCCACCAAAAATCACCGAGGGCACTACACCCATCAATCTTGCCGCCACACCTGATTCAAAGGAGCCAATTTCGTTGCTCGAACCGATGAAGATACTGTTGACAGCTGCCACGCGCCCTTTCATGTTTTCGGGCGTGAGTGTGTGAATGAGTGTGCTGCGAACAATCACACTCACGCAG
>DHLV01000209.1:1114-4308 GCA_002405445.1 Flammeovirgaceae bacterium UBA4659
TGGCGATCAACAATGCCATCGACAACCAAAAATAGGTGGAGAGCCCGAACCCAACCATGCACGCACCGAAGCCCGCTACACAGAAAAGTAAAATCAAGCCCATATTTTTTTTGAGCGGATGGCGCGTCATGTACACCGCCATCACCACCGCGCCAATGCCCGGGGCAGCGCGTAAAAAGCCAAGCCCCTCTTTGCCTACATGCAAAATATCGTCAGCAAAAATGGGAAGCAAAGCCACAGCTCCGCCAAAAAGCACCGCAAACAGAACAAGTGTAATGGCACCGAGTATGATTTGGTTCTTGAAAACGAACTTGATGCCTGCTTTAATTTTTGCAAATACACTTTGCTCTTCCGAAATGGGTGGCAACGGACGGTTGGGTATCAACAACACACAGATCAGCCCCATCACCATCAGTGCGGCATCGGCTGTGTAAGCTGCCGTAATATCAAAGTAGCCATAGATCAATCCGCCCAAAATCGGGCCACCCACGGCTGCGCCTTCCCACAACGTGCTGTTCCACACAATCGCGTTTTGGTACAAATCGCGTGGCACCAACTGTGGCATAAACGAAAAATTGGCGGGTGACAAGAAGCCCCGCGCAATACCACTCGCAAAGATGACGACATAAATCGGCAGCGCGCCATTGGCTAAAATAAATGCACCGATGTTTAAGGTAAAGAAAAGCAACGCAAAAGAGCATAGCACCAGCGTAATCAAACACACCACAATAATTTTCTTGCGCTCCACCACATCGGCCAGGTGGCCGGCATATAATGAAACGGTGATGGCTGGGATTGCCTCCGCCAAGCCGATGAGGCCAAGTGCCAAGGGATCTTTTGTGATTTCATAAATCTGCCAGCCCACTACCACTGCCTGCACCATGATGGCCAGCGTTACCAGCAACCGTGCGGTGATAAACAGATTAAAGTCGCGGATTTTTAGTACTGCGTACGGGTTGTGGGACATGAACTAAATTTCGGCCACAAGTTAAGCCAAAAAATCATTGTCAGACTGAGCCTGTCGAAGTCGTTTGTGGGGAATGGTGCCCGGTTTCGCCTGCGCTCAAACTGACATCGAACAAAGTTTTTTTTGAATTACGCTACTACCTCGTCAAACACCTTCACGAAGCTCTTCATCTCGTCTTGTGTGCCAATGCTTACACGGCACCACTCTTTCTGTTGGTAGTCCCAAATGCGAATCAAAAATCCACGTTCGTCCAACTGCGAGAGAATTTGTTTCCCGCTTTTTGGCGCGAGAAAGAAAACGACATTTGTTTTGGGATCGCCACAATACCAGTTTTTCTTTTGCAGGTAATCGGTGAGTACTTTACGAGCGGCCGCATTTTTGTCGCGGGTCAACTTCATGAAGTCTTCATCGCCCAAGCTAGCCTTTGCCGCTGCCAATGCTGTTTGGCTTGGCGAAATGGTGTCGCCAAACCTGGCGATTTTCTTCAGCGTATCGGGGTGGCCAATCAAATAGCCAATTCGTAGTCCGGCAAGGCCATAGATTTTAGAAAATGTTTTTGATACAACGATGTTCGAATTGTTTTGTACCAAACTGACCATCGACTTTTGCTGCGCGGGCTCCATAAATTCCAGATAAGCCTCGTCTGCATAGACGAGTGTTTTCTTAGAAGCTTCTAAGCAGAACGACTGTACTGTATCAGCGTTTACAAAAGTGCCCGTGGGGTTATTGGGGTTACAGAAGAAAACCAACTTGGTGTCGGGCTTGATGGCAGCCAGCAACGCCTGGTAGTTGTATTCTAGTCTTTCGTTCAAGTCTACGCGATCCCAGCTAGCACCCATTTGCTCCGCATAGTTCATCAACAACGTAAATGTGGGGTAACCTGAAAGCACGCGTCCGCCATTGATACCGAAGGCAATGCCAGTTTGTACGAGCAATTCTCCGGAACCTGCACCAAGCAACACAAAACTTGGGTCAACGCCATTTTTTTGTGCAATTGTTTTCCTTAAATCGTCAAGTTCATTGAAAGCGTATCGGTTTCCTTCACTTAAAATTTCAATCACTGCTTTCTTTGCTTTATCAGATGGGCCGTACGGATTTTCGTTGGAGTTGAGCCGTACTTTTTTGTTGCCGTTCGGTACAGCAGCAAAATACTCTCGCTCTGCATGACTGGCAGGTGCGGCTATCAATTGATTGACCAATGATGAAGAAACAACAAACCCAGAGGCAAGGCCGAAGCTAGACTTCAACCAATTTCTGCGCGATAGATTTTCCATAAACACAGCGTTAAGCTGTGAATGTACAAAAATTTAAAACGAAAAAACGTTAGTTTTTTACAGGAACTTTTCAGTCAGCCGCATCAACTGGCCTAAATATTTTTCATCTGTCGAATTAAAGTCGTTGAGCTGATCGCTGTCTACATCCAACACCAACGCTACTTCATTATTTTTGAATGCCGGTAAAACTATTTCTGATTTAGAGGCAGAGCTGCAGGCGATGTGCCCCGGAAACTCATCTACATTGGGAACCAGCATCACTTTTCTTTCCTTCCAACTGGCACCGCATACCCCTTTGCCAAACCCGATGCGTGTACACGCAATGGGACCTTGAAACGGACCAAGCACCAACTCCTGACTTCCTGTTGCATTTGTTTTCACCAGGTAAAATCCAACCCAAAAAAATCCCATGGCTTCTTTTAAAGCTGCGGCTATATTGGCGAGGTTGGCTGTTAAGTCTGTTTCGCCAGTAACCAATCCTTCAATTTGCGGCAGCAACGATTGGTAGCGAGCGGCTTTGTCTTGCGTGGTGTCAATGATCAGTTGCTCTGCCATGTTTATACTGAGGTAGAAGTTGATGGCATTTGATTTTCACCCGCGGCTTCGCTTGCTTCTGTTGTTGTAGCTTCCGTTTCGTGCGCTTCTTTGAAAAACCGCTTTTGGAAAATCAAAATCGAAGCGACCCCAATGAAGATAGAAGAGTCTGCAATGTTGAACACAGGACTGAAGAAAAGAAAATCTTGCCCGCCCACCATGGGCACCCATTCGGGCCACGTAAAATTAAACAGCGGAAAAAACAGCATGTCGATTACCTGGCCGTGGAACCAAGGGGTGGGCGCATCGAAAGGCGCGTTGTTCAACAATACGCCATAAAAAGTGCTGTCGATCACGTTGCCGACTGCCCCACCTAAAATCAGCGCCAAGCAAATCAAAAAGCCAGCATGCGATTGCTT
>DHLV01000084.1 GCA_002405445.1 Flammeovirgaceae bacterium UBA4659
GAAAACCCATTGCATTGCGCATGTTCAACCTGAACGCATCCGAGTATGATGATTTCATTCAGGAGGGTCAGGCACGGATGCTGGAGGAGGCTGATTACACATTGGAATTAAATCGTTCCGTACGACTGTCTGAGTTGTGCGCACACATACCCAACCTGGTTTTTCCGGAGTATTATCCTCAACTATCATGTGAAAAAATACTCACCATGGATTGGCTGGAGGGTATGCCACTGGGTGAGCACTTAAAATTGCATCGACTAAACCCGTCTGACGCTCACCGCGTGGGGCAGGCCATGTGGGATTTCTACCATTTTCAAATCCATCAGCTTAAAGAGCTGCACGCTGACCCGCACCCGGGCAATTTTATTATCACCAAAGACTTGCGGCTCGGCATCATTGATTTTGGGTGTGTGAAAGTGATACCCCCCGACTTTTACCCACAGTACTTTCAATTGCTGGAGAAAGACATCTTACAAAACCCAGGAAAACTAGAACAGGCATTTCGTCAACTGCGGTTTATTTATGATGATGATAGTGCAGCGGAAAAGAAACTGTTCAAAGAAGTTTTCTCTCACCTGGTAGAGTTGCTGGGCAGACCTTTTCGCACAACACGTTTTGATTTTTCAAACGACCAATACTTTGAAGAGGTTTTCAAGTTTGGCGAGCAACTTTCTGAGATGAAGGAGTTGCGTGAATCAAAACGAGCCAGAGGCGTAACGCATGCGTTGTATATCAATCGCACTTACTTCGGGCTATATAATCTGTTGCACGACTTGAGGGCTGAAATAGACACAACGCGCTTCGTTCCTTTCTAGGTTGATCACCACCTATTCGCATCAATCTTGAGTGCTAGGTTAAACGATACGTTGAGGCGATCTTCCACTTTGATCAGACCCATCATGCGTTGCGGTGCCTTCAGGTTGAAATCACTAAAGGTAAAGTTGCGTTCGCCCTTCAAAAAGATTGAACCGCTCCTGGCTTCAAATACACATGGCATGTAAAAGTCTTTGGTTATGCCGGCCATAGAAATGGCGATCAGGGCGTTAAACCTATCCTCGGTGCACGTCAAATCAGGAATTCGCTCAAATGACTTGAATTCGATGCCAATAAGAGGATACTGATCGGCTTTTAGTGTTTTGGAAAAATCGTGTGTCATGGGCGCCATGCCACAATCAAAAGTGGAGGCCTCCAGGCCCACAAACCCTTTTTGAATAATCGGTTTTTGTTTTGGAGTTTCCCTGATCACCAGTGTATCAGAGCCGCAATAGCGGGCAATCGCGCAGACAAACTGGTTGACATTGGTTTTTCCCTGAATAGCGAGTGAGCTGCTGGGAAGCACGATAAAACGGTGGCGCAAGTAAGATTCCGTGGCATTGCTTCCTGAGAAGGAACTAAGCAATGCTTGTAAGAAAATCAGCAATAAAATTCTCTTCCGGTGCATACACAAATTTACAAATTTACGTGCGCCAAAAAAAAAGATGAGGCCGCCACCGAAGGCAAGCCCCATCGTCTCACTAAACAGCCCATCAAAACCCAATGCTGCCCTGAATGACCAGGCCTTCAAATTTCCCACCGCTCAAGATATTGTCGGTAGGATATTTGTTGTAACGCTGAGTCACATACTCAGCTTTGAAAAGAACATTTTTGGTGATGAACCAACCCGCGGCAAAAGCAGTGCGGTCGATGGATACATCTTGTCTGAAACCTTGATTGATCCCATTGTTGGCGGCTGCGTTGGCACTTGTGCCAAAGGCAACCGCACCGGAAACTGTGTTGTAGCGTGCACCCACATAGTACTGCTCATTTTTTCCAAATCGGTAAATCAAATCAATTGCGGTTTGGGTCACTTCGCGGTCTTTCAGCTTGGGTGGATTGAACAAAGTCGCATCACCGTTGTAAGTGAAAGCCGGGTTACTGTACTTCACATCGCCATTTTCTAAAGCTGAGTTACCATTTGCCATTTCAAAGGTTCCAAACAACTCCAAGCCCCTGTACTTGATAAAAGGATTGATCACATACGCAGTCAGGTTGTCGCGGAAGCCGGGGTTAAATCTGCCTGAGAATGCGTTGGCAGTAAGTGTAGCTGTAGTTGGCTCCATTACATATTGATAGTTGGATCCGGTGCGGTCGCCACCGTAGAGTGTATTGCTGATAGAAGAGGTTGTATTGTAGAACGACCCGGTCAGTCTCAGGCGCAAGTCTTCTGTTACTTGCTTGTCGAAACCAAGCTTACCGTAAGTAGAGGGAGATCGGTCAGCAGGTTTTGATACGCTGCCTTGTATCTCACCGTCTGTTATTGCCACCATCGCGATGAATCCATTCTTTTGCCAATACAATTCGCCTCCAATCTCTGTCGTGAACGCATCCATGATGTTACCCTCCATAAAAGGATTATAAAGAGTATTACCGCCATCGCTTCTGCGGAAGTGTTGGTCGCCATAGTTGATTTCCATGTGGCCCACTTTCAAAGTCAGGTTTTTCCAGATCTTGTTGAAGAACTCGCTTCCCAAAAAACCAACCTTGTCGATTTGGAAGTAACCTCCTTTTACCCAAAATTCATTGTGGTGATGAGATGACATGTAAGACACCAAACTGACCCGCACACCGTCAACCAATTGCACGTCTATGTTGAAGTTGGCTTGTGCCAGAGGAAAACCAGGTGCCATTTGGTATAGTCCGTTTGCATTGGTGTATGTCGCGTTTGTGATGGTATTTCTGTAACCACCGAAAACATTTGGGTCAGGCACAATGCCGAGTACCGGGCCGGACGAGTTTGCAAAACTTCCTGAGCCCGGTGCGGTTTCAACGATGCCCCCGCCCAAAACGGCCCGGGCATTATTGCTATGGCTCAGGCTTTGGTAACCTTGCGAAAAGTTTGCACCAATCCGCACTTTGAAACCTGAGAATGGCGTGGTGTCGTTCTTCGAAGTTTCAAATACGTTTACTCCGTCTTTGTCATAGGTGCGGAAGTACTGTATTGCCGGCTGCTGAGCAAATGCGAACCAGCTTAGCATCATCAGGCCAATCGCTCCGACCAGCCCTTTTTTTGTCGATCTGTTTTTCATGTGTATAATTTTAAG
>DHLV01000111.1:0-8561 GCA_002405445.1 Flammeovirgaceae bacterium UBA4659
CTTAGGATGTCGGTGGGATTAACCTCGTACACCAAGTAGCCAGTAACCAGAACCAGATTATGCAGCTATCGAAGTTAGAGATCAAGGGCTTTAAGAGTTTTGCCGACCGCATCATGATTAATTTTGACGAAGGGATCACGGGTATTGTGGGACCCAACGGATGTGGCAAATCAAATGTAGTGGATTCAATCCGCTGGGTATTGGGAGAACAAAAGACAAGCGCCCTGCGGTCTGAAAAAATGGAGAATGTGATATTCAACGGTACAAGCCAACGACCTGCACAGCAAATGGCAGAAGTATCGCTGACCATCAACAACACAAAAAATATTTTGCCCACCGAGTATTCGCAAATAACGATTACACGAAGGCTCTACCGCTCGGGCGAGAGTGAGTATTTGTTAAACGGTGTGGCCTGCCGGTTAAAAGATATCACCAATCTATTTTTAGACACTGGCGTTGCGTCTAATAGTTATGCCATCATCGAGTTGGGCATGGTAGATGATATTCTGAACGACCGTGATAACTCGCGCAGGGCATTGTTTGAAGAGGCTGCCGGCATTTCCAAATTTAAAAAACGGAAAAAAGAGACACTGAAGAAGTTGGAAGACACCGATGCCGACCTGGAGCGCGTGGAAGACTTGCTGTTTGAAATCGAAAAGAACATGAAGAGTTTGGAGAAGCAAGCCAAGCAAACCGAACAATACTATAAAATCAAAGAAGACTACAAAGAGAAGAGCATCCAACTTGCCAAAGTAGTGGTGACCAAGCAAAAAGAAAAAACCAGCGCTGTCACCAGGCAAGTAGAATCAGAAACTGATCGGAAGACGAAACTGACAGCCGACATCGCTGAAAAGGAAGCAGTCATAGAAAAATCAAAGGCTGACTTAATTTTAAAGGAGAAGACTTTATCAAGCAGGCAAAAATCGATCAACGAATTTGTTTCTAAGATCCGCCAATACGAGAGCGAGAAACAGATCAAGAATGAACGCTTGCGCTCGCTAAACGACCGCATCGCCAATCTGCGCGATCAAATTGATCAGGACAAAAAAAGTAATGAGCGTGCGCGCTTCAGCATTCAAAGCCTTGAGGCCGAGCGCGATGCCGCGCAAGCCATACTCAATGACATCACGGCAAAAGTGGATGCACTGCGCCACGAGTATGAAACACAAAAGGCTTCTACCTACACATTGCAGGGTGAATCTGATGCACTCCGGCAGGTGCACCGTGCCAAGCAGGAGGAATCTTTCCATTTGAACAAAGAATTAGAAATTCGCGAGATTCAATTAGCATCTTTTAAACAAGAACTGGAACGAACCGCCACCGACAGCTCGCAGCAGAGTGCAAGCCTGGCCGAGTTTGATAAGAAACTGGTCGTGTTAAATGAAGAGATCAGCCAGAAGAATTCTTACCTCGACAAGCTGAAGCGCGAGGAAGAAGAAGTTTATCAGCGCATTGCGTCATTGGAAAAAACCATTGACATGATTCGGGAAGAGATGACGGAAAACGGCAGGAAACTGGACGCACGCCAAAACGAATACCAACTCACCAAGTCGCTGGTAGAAAATCTGGAGGGATTCCCCGAAGCCATCAAATTCCTGAAAAAGAATGTGGGCTGGACAAAAAATGCTCCGTTGCTTTCTGATATCATATCTACTACGGAAGACTACCGCGTGGCGATCGAAAACTACCTGGAGCCTTTCCTCAACTACTACATCGTTGACCACGAGTCAGAAGCATACGAGGCCATCAACATACTGAGCGATGCGAGCAAGGGCAAGGCCAACTTTTTTATACTCGATGCGTTTGAGAAATTCTCCCCCACGCCTGTTCAATTGTATCCAGATGCATTCCCTGCCACCAAGATAATCGAATTCGATCCGAAGTACACCAAATTGATGATGTACATTCTGGACAAAGTGTATGTGGCGGAAGGGGACATCAAGAACATTCCTTCACAAGACGACAACACATTTATTACCAAGAGTGGAAAAGTAACACGCAGAAAATACAGCCTGTCAGGCGGAAGCGTAGGCTTATTCGAAGGGAAAAAAATAGGTCGTGCCAAAAACCTGGAGAAATTGGACAAAGAGATCAAAGACCTCACCAAAAAAGTTGAAGACATCCGCTTTTCGCTGCTTGACCGGCAGCGCGAACTGGAAAGGCTGCGGAACAACACGCTCAAGCAGCAGATTGAGGAGGCTCAAAGCGCCATCAAAATGGTGAATGACGAGTATATCTCGGTGCGCACCAAACAAGAACAATTCTCGAACTTATTGAGCAATGCTGACTTGCGCAGGGAAGACATTTTGGAAAAAATTGAGACACTCAGCGCAGAAATGACGGACATGCGCCCAAAGGCAGCTTTGGCGTTGGCGGAAGTAACGCAGCATGATGAAAAAATCCGCAGCATGATTGCGGAGCTCACCAACCAAAACGAACTATTGAGCCAGAAGTCTGCTTCTTACAATGAACAAAACATATTCTTTCATCAGCAGGAAAACCGCGTGAAGAGCGTTCAGCAGGAAATGCGCTTCAAGCAAGAATCACTGGAGCAAAGTACCCAGCGCATTTCTACCAATAGTGAAGAACTGCTGAAAAATGAAGAAGAAGCAAAGAACATCACCGAGTCCAACCAAATCAATGACAGCGATCTTCTTCTGATGTACGCTGAAAAGGAAGAGATGGAGAAGGGTTTGAGCGAAGCCGAGAAGGAATATTACACCGGCCGTGGCGAAATTGACCAATACGATAAAGACTTGCGCGATGTGCAACACCAGCGCCAAAATATTGACAGCATATTGATGGAGTTGCAAAATCAACTGAACGAGAGCAAGCTGCAATTGAACTCTGTAAAGGAAAGATTGTCGGTTGAATTTAATGTGGACCTTGACGCAGCAGTAGGTGAGCCGACACCAGAAGAAGCCGAAATACTTTTGAAAGCCGAAGAAGACCAGTTGCGCGCGCAGGTTACTAAAATCCGTGAGAAGCTGGACAACATGGGACCCATCAACCCGATGGCCATGGAAGCGTACAACGAAATCAAGCAGCGCAATGATTTCATCAACGCACAGAAAGAAGATTTACTGAAAGCCAAAGAGTCGCTGTTCAGCACCATCAGCGAAATTGAAGGCGTGGCGAGCGAAACGTTCATGGCTGCCTTCAGGCAAATCAAAGAGCATTTTGTGCGCGTGTTCCGCTCGTTGTTCAACGAAGGTGATGACTGCGATTTGAAATTGGTGGACCCCAACAACCCGTTGGAATCCGAAATTGACATTATTGCGAAACCCAAGGGCAAACGACCACTGACCATCAACCAGCTATCGGGGGGAGAAAAAACGCTGACGGCCACCGCGCTGTTGTTTTCGATGTACCTGTTGAAGCCTGCACCGTTCTGTATTTTTGACGAGGTGGATGCGCCCCTGGACGATGCCAACATCGACAAGTTCAACAACATCATCCGCACGTTCAGCAAAGACAGCCAATTTGTGATTGTAACACACAACAAACGAACGATGACAACCACGGATGTGATTTACGGCATTACGATGGTCGAGAAAGGTATCTCACGTGTGGTGCCTGTTGATTTGAGGGAGTTGGCGTAATGAGGCCATGAGTGTTTGCTAACAACGTTGTTACTGTACACTAATCCTCGCCATACTCCACCAGCATCCGCTTTACGCGATCTTCCAAACTCTCGGAACTGAGTTTCTCACGGCTCAGCCGGTCAACAATAATTGGAAAAGCAAAAGGTGTGGGTTTTTCTGGTTCAGTGATAATGATTTTTTGTTGGTTGATGCGGTTCAATGCCTTTAGCATTCGCGCTTCCTCTAATTGAAAGTCCATCACTTCTTCAAACGCTTGCTGCAACAGCAGGTTTTCAGGCTCGTACTCGTGAAACACGTTGAAAAATAATTGTGCAGATGACTGCAGGTGTTTTTCTTTTAGCTTTTTACCCGGCATCCCTTTGAAGACCAAACCCGCAATGGCTGCGATGTCGCGGAACTTGCGTTTGGCCATTTCGGTGTTGTTGATGCTCGCCAAAATATCGACCGAGAGATGATCGGTGCCCAGCACATTGGTTTCGATGGCTTCGTCAATGGGTATCTCCTGGTCTGACAGCAGCTCGAAGCCGTAATCATTCATAGCAATGGAGAAAGTAATGGGCTTGATTTTGGAGATGCGGTAGGCCACCAATGCACCCAATCCCTCGTGTACGTTGCGCCCCTCAAACGGGTACATCACCACATGATACCCCTCATCACTTTGAAAATACTCGATCAAAAACTCGTTGATGAACGGCAAACGTGATCGGGTGTTCTGCAAATCCATCAGCGGCCTCAAGAATTTCATTTCTGCATCTGAATCATGGCCGTGTGCGGCCTTGTCAATTTTCAAGCGAATCATTTCGCTCAGTTGTGACGACAATGGCATTCTACCGCCCTGCCACGAAGGTACCCTGCCCGACTTGCGCCTGGACTTTCGCACCTGTGCTTCCATGTCTTTGATGCGCACCAGTTCCAGGCTTTGGCCGGCAAACCAAAACACATCGCCCACATGCAGACTTGAAATGAAATATTCTTCAATGGTGCCCAGGTATTTGCCCGATACCATCTTGATGTGCATCAGCACATCGCCCACAATGGTGCCAATAGACAAACGGTGCTTGTGTGCCACGGCCCGGCTCGTTACTTTGAAAACACCATCTTCTACAACCACCTTACAGTATTCGTTGTAGGCAGTAAGCGAATGCCCGCCCGTGGTAATGAACTGCAATGCCCAGTTCCATTCGTCATCTGTGATAGATGCAAAGCTGGCCGTGGTCCGCACTTCAGCGAGCATCTCCTCAGAACGAAACCCATCTGACACAGCCAACGTGATGAGATACTGGACCAACACATCAAATGAGCGAAAGTAGGGCAACCGGTCTTCCACTACATTTCTGTCGATGGCTTCCCGCAATGCAGCGGCCTCCGTTAACTCCAACGAGTGTGTGGGTAAAAAATAAATCCGGCTGGTAGCTCCGGGTTGGTGTCCGCTGCGCCCTGCACGCTGCAAAAAACGGGCTATACCTTTAGGACTTCCTACCTGTATGATCGATTCCACGGGCCGAAAGTCAACTCCCAAGTCCAAGCTGGAGGTGCACACCACGGCCTTGAGCTTCCCCTCATAGAGTTGCTCTTCTACCCATTGGCGCAGCTCTACACTGATGGAGCCGTGGTGCATGGCCAACAAACCCGATAGTTCAGGCGCTACCGATAACAATTTCTGATACCAGATTTCAGCAAATGAGCGTGTATTTGTAAATATAAGTGTGCTTTTGCTTTCGCGAATAATCGGGATAATTTTCTCTAGCAGGTGGATGCCTAAATGGCCTGCCCAAGGCATGCGATCAACGCGGTCGGGTAAAATTGACACAATATCCACCCGCTTCGGCATATCAGCTTTAATGACAGTGGTTTGGGGGCTTCCAAAGTGATTCCCCAGCAACACCTGCAGCGACTGATCCATGTTGCCGATAGTGGCCGATATGCCCCATACTTTCAAACCAGGGTGAATGGCTTTGAGCCGCGCCAGCGCCAACTCCATCAACACACCGCGTTTAGAACCGATCAACTCATGCCATTCGTCCACCACCACCGATTTTAGGGACTTAAAATAATCATCGTACCCCTTTTGTGACAGGATGACGTGCAGGCTTTCGGGTGTCGTAATCAAAAACTCGGGAGGGTTGGTTTTCTGCTTTTGGCGATCGCGGGTGCTGGTGTCGCCCGTGCGAACGCCCACACGCCAATCTGTTTGCATGCCTTCAATCGCGCGGAGCGCAGCAAGTTCAATTTCTCTGCTGAGCGCACGAATGGGCGTAATCCATATCGCTTGAACACCCTTGCCCGCAGGAGTGGTAACACCCTCTTCCACAATCGGTACCAGCAGTGAATATGTTTTGCCACTGCCCGTGGGCGCATTCACAAGGCCGCTGAAGCCGGCCGCATACGCATCCCAGGCCTGCTGCTGGAAATCAAAAACCTGCCACCCCAAGCCGGAAAACCAGCGTTTACCCAGCCCTGCGCTTGGATTTTTCATCGAATATATGGCAAGGTGAGAAACATTTGTTTAACAGTATTGTTAAAGAAAACATAAACTGACGAAAAGATGGGAAAATATTCGATAAAAGAGTTGGAAAAACTCTCGGGAATCAAAGCTCATACCATTCGTATTTGGGAAAAGCGCCACAATTTGATCGAGCCCTCGCGCACCAACACCAACATACGCTTCTATTCTGATGATGATCTTAAAAAGATCATCAACGTTGCTGTGCTCAACTCCAACGGCATCAAGATTTCCAAAATCGTTAAGCTCACCCCCGATCAAATCAACCAACAAGTGATTGCGCTGAGCGAGCAGAAAAACAGCATTGACATATATATAGAGCAGTTGATCGTAACCATGATCGACATGGAGGAAGAGAAGTTTGAGCAGATTTTGGCCTCACTGATTCTGAAGTTTGGCTTCGAACGCACCTTCATTGAGATTGTTTACCCTTTTTTAGAAAAAATTGGGGTGTTATGGATTACCGACAACATCACCCCTGCACAAGAGCATTTTATTTCGCACCTCATCAGGCAAAAGTTGATAGTGGCCATTGATGCCCTTCCGCTACCACCCAAAACCAACAAGCGGGCGCTGCTGTATCTGCCCGAAAACGAATGGCATGAGTTGGGGCTGCTCTTTTATCATTACATCGCCAAGAATTTGGGTATCCGCTCTTTCTATTTGGGTCAAAGTGTGCCGCATGCATCGCTCGTTTCTGTGTGCAAAGAGCATAATCCGGATCTTTTGATCACCTGTTTGATTTCGGGACCGAAGCCAAACGATGTCCCAAAGTACCTTGAAAGAGTTCAAAACGATTGCCCCGGTGCCAAGCTGTTTGCCTCAGGCTATGCCTTCAAAAGAGCACAAGTGCAAACCAGCGATCGCTTCAAATTATTCACTAACGCTCTGGAATTCAAGACGTTAATCGCTGGCGAACTGATTACGTTTAACAATTAGTAAAAATAATTAAACATTTTCTTGCGCTCAGTATTCGAATTGGTACATTTGTCTAACAATTCACCAATACAGTTAGACAATATGACGGTTCTAGAATTTGAAAAACAGATTGCCAGCCTCCGTCCGATGTTGAGGGGGTTTACGCACCGTTTCACGCGCGACCGTGAAGAGTCGATGGACCTGGTGCAGGACACTTTGCTGAAAGCATTGATGTATCGCAATAAGTACCGCGAAGATACGAACCTAAAGGGGTGGCTTTTCACCATCATGCGCAACACTTACATCAACAACTACCGCAAAGTGAAGCGCGAGAGAACGTCAACTGATAATACCAAAGAGTTGTATCACCTCAACGTTGAAGACACACATACCTTCAACAGGCCGGAGGGCAGCGTTGAGTTTAAAGAAGTGTGGAGAAATGTGAATAATATCAAAGATGAGTTGCTGGTGCCCTTTAAGATGCATACAACTGGGTATAAATACCACGAAATAGCCAAACAATTGGATTTACCGATCGGTACTGTGAAGAACAGAATCTTTCACGCGCGCAAGGAGATTCAAAAAAAATTGGCTGGTTATCAATAATCGTCTCTTCAAAGGCTCTTCAATAGAATGCCCCGAAACATAACGGGGCTTTTTATTTTACGGTAAACGGAAAACACAGACCATTTATCGGAAATCCCACCACTAATCACCGTCAGCAATATTTTGCGTTGGTGATGTCAACCAAATTCCACAGATTTGAGTGTTATCAAACCTGGCGAAGGCAAACAGAATGCAATGA
Source organism: Flammeovirgaceae bacterium UBA4659 (assembly GCA_002405445.1). Classification (GTDB taxonomy): domain Bacteria; phylum Bacteroidota; class Bacteroidia; order Cytophagales; family Cyclobacteriaceae; genus ELB16-189. The sequence goes on from DHLV01000111.1 coordinate 7,832, forward strand.
AGAAAGTAGCAGTAATCGGTTCGGGTTTTGCGGGCATGTCGGCTGCAACATCGCTGGCACATGCAGGGTATGCCGTTACCGTTTTTGAAAAAAACCCCACCGTGGGCGGCCGTGCCAGAAAATTTGAGGCAGGCGGCTTTGTTTACGATATGGGACCAAGTTGGTATTGGATGCCCGATGTGTTCGAAAAGTATTTCAACACATTTGGCAAATCTGTTTCTGACTACTACGAGCTAAAGCGTTTAGACCCATCCTACCGCATCTTCTATTCAAAATCTGATGTGCTGGACATTCCAGCCGGTACACGGGCACTTTGCAGCATGTTTGACCAAATCGAACCGGGCAGCGGTGCACAGTTGATGAAGTTTTTGAGCGAAGGCGAATACAAGTACCAGGTGGGCATCAACAAACTGGTATACAAGCCGGGGCTTTCCATTGGCGAATTACTCGATACAGCGTTAATCCGCGGAATCTTCAAACTTCACGTATTTGAGTCTGTGTCTGATTACGTACGAAAGTATTTCAGGGATCCGAGATTGGTTCAGTTGCTCGAGTTCCCGGTATTGTTTTTGGGCGCGCCTGCGTCAAAAACGCCAGCCCTCTACACGCTGATGAATTATGCGGACATGAGCCTGGGCACTTGGTACCCCATGGGTGGCATGCATAAAATCGTAGAAGCAATGGAGCACCTTGCCAGGGAAAAGGGAGTACAATTTCAAACAAACGCTAA
>DHLV01000111.1:8679-19735 GCA_002405445.1 Flammeovirgaceae bacterium UBA4659
TTACAATTTCAAACAAACGCTAAAGTAGAAAAAATTGATGTGGCGGGCGACCGAGCCACCTCGCTGCTGACCAACGGCACCAAGCACTCGTTTGATTATGTTGTGGCAGGTGCAGACTACCACCATGTTGAGCAAAATCTCCTGCCCCACACCGCGCGCAAGTACACCGAAGCCTATTGGAGCAAGCGTGTGATGGCGCCCTCCTCGCTGATCTATTACCTCGGCATCAATAAGAAAGTCGATCACCTGTTGCATCACAATCTGATTTTCGACAGCGACTTTGCCCAGCACGCAAAAGAAATTTACGAGAGCCCGCAGTGGCCAACCAATCCTTTGTTTTACGCGAGTGTGCCCTCCAAAACAGACCAGTCGGTAGCGCCCCCGGGTTGTGAAAACATTTTTCTGCTCATGCCCGTGGCTCCCGGCCTCAGCGATGAAGAGTCAACCAGGGAAAAGTATTTTGAGTTGATGATCAGCAAACTGGAACACCTCACCGGCACGGCCATCAAACAGCACATTGTTTATAAACGCAGTTATGCACATGCCAATTTTATTGACGATTATCATTCATTCAAAGGCAATGCTTACGGATTGGCAAACACGATTTTACAAACGGCCAATTTGAAGCCTTCTATCAGAAACAAAAAGGTAAAAAACATGTTCTACACAGGGCAACTGACTGTTCCAGGGCCGGGCGTTCCGCCTTCGCTCATTTCCGGCCAGGTGGTGGCCGGAGAACTGATACGAAGTGACCACCAAAAAAATTAACACAGGTGCACGCAAAAACTTTTGTATTTTTATCAGTTATCGGCAATGAGTAAAGAACTCTTCGACAAGGTTTGCATCAAGTGCAGCAGGCTTACCACACGACACTACAGCACTTCGTTTTCTTTGGGCATCCGGTGCCTGGAAAAAGACCTACGCGACCCTGTTTATTCCATTTACGGTTTTGTGCGTTTTGCAGACGAGATTGTAGACACATTCCACGATTTTGACAAAGCAACATTGTTGGCGCGGTTTAGGGCAGAAACCTATCAGGCGATTGAAGAAAAAATCAGCCTCAACCCCATTTTGAACAGCTTCCAAAACACGGTCAATCAGTTCGGCATCGAACGCGAGCTTTACGATCAGTTTCTAAGGAGCATGGAAATGGACTTGAATAAAACGCAGTACGACCAAGCCGGCATCAAAGAGTATATTCTCGGATCAGCAGAAGTAGTGGGCCTGATGACGCTGCGCGTTTTTTGTAAGGGCAACGCTGAAATGTATGAACAACTGAAGCCATCGGCAATGAGCCTTGGATCTGCGTTTCAAAAAATTAATTTTTTACGCGATTTAAATGCTGACTTCAACGGAATGGGGCGAACGTATTTCCCGCATGTTGACCTGACCCATTTTGATGAGAACACCAAGCAGCAGATTGAAAATGACATTGCCAAAGACTTCCATGATGGCTATCAGGGAATTAAACAATTACCGCGCTCTGCTCGGTTTGGCGTATATGTCGCTTATTTGTATTACTTGGCATTGTTCGAGAAAATCAAAAACACGCCCAGCAGCACAGTGCTCACCCAGCGTATTCGCATTCGAAACCGTAGGAAACTCTCCATTCTGGCGTATTCTTATGTAAAGCACCAACTCAATTTAATTTGACAACAGAAGTAATTTTGGTTGACGCTGACGACAACGCCATTGGCACCATGGAAAAGATGGAGGCGCATCAAAAAGGTTTGCTGCACCGGGCTCTTTCTGTTTTGATTTTCAATTCAAAGGGCGAAATGTTATTGCAGAAAAGGGCGCGAACAAAATACCATAGCGGAGGCTTGTGGACCAATTCATGTTGCAGCCATCCCTACCCCAACGAGACTGCAGCAGCAGCAGCAGCGCGCAGGTTGAAAGAGGAATTGGGGATTGATGTACAACCCACTTTTGAATACAAGTTTATTTACAAAGCAGCTTTGGACCGTAACATCATCGAATACGAGGTAGACCATGTGTTTACGGCAACTTATGATGGGCCAGTGACTGTGAATGCTGATGAAGTGGAAGATTGGAAGTTTATTGACATCACCACATTGCTGATTGATATTGAGCAAAACCCCCATCAATACACTCAATGGTTCAAGTTGATTGTACGAGACCGGTATCTGACAACCGTCATCCAATAATGCCGGAGTTGCCCATCAGCAGCAGCTTTACACCAAAAACAAGAAGACATATACCCACCACCACATTCACAATCATTAAGAATCGCTGGGTGATGAGTGTTCGAAGTTTGCCGGCCAGGTAGGCTTTCAATATGTCGGTGGCCAATACCGTGGCCAACAAAGCAGTAAAAAACCAAAACAATTGGAACCCGCGGTGATATCCAAAATCAATGGTAGCCACGCTCACAGTGCCGATCCAAAAAATCAGCACCATCGGTGTGATTCCGTTGATGATAAACCCTTTCACAAAATATTTGAAACCACTTGTTTCCGAAGCTACTGTAACGTTTTGGACAGCACGCCTGCTTTTGATCAAAAGGTGATGCAATCCAAACAAAATGAGGATCACGCCACCCACGTAGGCCATGGTAGATCGCCATTTGGGTTCACTCAGAAATTGAAACAGACCAAAATAACAGATCGCTACGTAGCCAACATCGCTGAGGGATACACCCAAGGCTACCAACACGCCCTTCCAAAACCCGTGCTCAATACTGGTTTGTATGATGGTAAAGAAAACCGGGCCAATTAAGAAGGCCAAAATAATACCTACCTTAAAGCCGTTGAAAACGATATCCATGCTAGGGCGCGTTATTGGGCGATGAACAATTTCCAATCTTCATACTGCGCATTCTTGAGCACGCGCGGGAATTTGTTTTGCCCGCCCACTTTGCCTTTCGACTGCATGTAATCGTAAAACTTGTGCAGCGGCAGTACGTCTACCAACACTTCTTTCAAAGCAGCACTGCGCTCTACTGCATAGTCATCATTGAGTTCTTTGAGACTGGCATCGAGCCGGTCTTTGAGTTTCTTTTTGTCCACCTTATCGTTGGTGCCAATATACCAATGGTGGGCAAACAGAGACTGGTGCGGAATACCGGCCACTGTAAATTCTTTAATGTCGATGTTCAAGTCATTTGATACCATCTCAATGGCTTTGTTCATGTTATCCACAGAAAGGTGCTCGCCACATAAACTGAGGAAATGCTTGGTACGCCCGGTGATCACAATTTCACATTCTTCGATGGATGTAAACCTGACTACATCGCCAATCAGGTAGCGCCACGCCCCCGCGCAACTGGAGAGCAGCAGCGCATACTCACGCCCTTCCTCCACTTCGTCAACGAGCAACGCACGGGCATCAGGCTTGATCTCTCCGGAGGGCAAAAAATTACTGTCGTCAAACGGCACAAATTCATAAAATATGCCGTTGTTGAGCACCCCCTTCATCGACCGGTGGTTGGGTTGCGCTTGATAAGCAATAAATCCTTCTGAAGCCAGGTATGTTTCGATGTAATAGATTGGCCGGCCCACCAGTTTCTCAAAACCTTTTCGATAGGGATCCATCGACACACCTCCGTGTACATACACCAGCATGTTGGGCCAAATGTCATGGATGTTATCGGCTTTATAATGCGCCAATATCTTTTCGAGCAGGATTTGAATCCACGCGGGCACACCCACAATGATGCCGATGTTCCAGTCTTTGGCCTTTCTTACAATCTCATTGAGCTTTGCATCCCAGTTTCGATTCTTGGCGATTTTTCGGCCAGGTTTATAAAAATGCTGAAACCAAAATGGCAACCGGGCGGCTTGAATGCCGCTGAGGTCACCTTCAAAATAGCTGCCTTTTTTGTTGAGATGGGTGCTACCGCCAATCATGAGGATGCCGGCCTCAAAAAATTTTGCCGGTAAATCATACTTAGACAGTGAAATGATCTGCCTGATGCTCGTCTTCTGAATCGCTTTGGTCATTTCCTTGGTTACAGGAATATGCTTGCTGGCGGCCTCGGAAGTCCCTGAACTCAACGCAAAGTATTTGATGCGGCCCGGCCATGCAATGTTTTTGGCCCCCTTCAGCGACAGTTGCCACCAATCTTTGTAAATCTTGTTGTAATCGTGGATGGGCACTGCCCGGTTGAATGCCTGATAAAACGCCTTGCCGCCCTTGCGAAACTGTGATAGCGTTTTGGGAAAATCATAATACTTCCCAAATTCGGTGGAACTGGCGGCAATCAACAACTCTTTCAACTCATTCTTTTGCAATTCCAGGGGCGAGGAATATTCTTGTTGCAAGTTCTCTCGTAATTTTATACCCCTTTTGATCAACGTACCGATGATGGCCATAACTTTGCGGTTCACTAGTAAAGAGGTAAAAATAGCCAATGAGCATCGAAAATAATATTAAGTTTTTCGCTGATACCTTGCGCGGCACCGGTGCCAAGCTCATCGCGGTAAGCAAAACCCAACAGGTGCCAAAGCTGCTGCAAGCGTACCATGCCGGGCAACGCATTTTTGGCGAAAACAAGGTGCAGGAGATGGAAGAAAAATACCGCCAGCTCCCCAAAGACATTGAGTGGCACATGATCGGCCATCTGCAAACCAACAAGGTGAAGTACATCGTGCCTTTTGTTTCCCTCATCCACTCAGTTGACAGCCTCAAGTTGCTGCAAGAAATCAACAAGCAGGGCGCAAAAATAAACCGACAGGTGCCTTGCCTGCTGCAGGTGCACATTGCGCAAGAAGATACCAAGTTTGGATTTGACGAGACGGAATTGGTCCACCTCGTTCACCACTTTCCGCCTGCGTTTACACATGTGCAAATAAAAGGATTGATGGGCATGGCATCTCTCACAAACAACGCAGAGCAGATCAGAATGGAGTTTCGCAACCTGCGCAATCTCTATAAACATCTCGCCTCGCAACCCTTGCCCTTACAATTCGAAATGAAAGAGCTCAGCATGGGCATGAGCTCAGACTATACAATTGCACTGCAAGAGGGCAGCACGTTGGTGCGCATTGGAACGGCCTTATTTGGCGAACGAGATTACCATCAGCGATGACCACACAAAAACAAATTGCTTTGATTGGGTTGGTAATGGGTGCGCTGGCTGTAGCGTTTGGGGCCTTTGGCGCACATGCGCTCAAAAACCTGCTCGCCCTGCACAACCGCACAGACACCTTTGAGCTGGCCGTTCGGTACCATTTTTACCATGCACTGGCACTGGTGGCTTTGGCGGCCTTGCACCCGCAGGTAGGCGAAACCCACGCACGCTGGAGCGCGCGACTGATCGTGTTCGGCACGCTCTTTTTTTCGGGGAGCCTTTATGTGTTGGCGATTTTCGGGACGAGGGCTGTGGCGTTTGTTACCCCGGTGGGCGGCATGTTGTTGATAGCCGGGTGGCTGGCGGCCGCCCGGGGCTTGCTCAAAAAAACAAATTAGTTAGGCGCTCGCTTTTCCAGGATGTTCGCTGAGAAGGTAATCTGGCTATTGCCGGCAGCGGCATTTGACACAACGGTGACAACTTTATTTTGACGGCCAAATTTGCCCGCGCTGTTGAATTGCACTTCTAATTCTGCTCTGGCACCTGGCATGATCGGGTCGCGTGGCCAGCCCCGCGGAGTGGTGCACCCGCAGGTAACTTCTACATTGGTGATGATCAACGGCTCGTTGCCCGTATTTTCAAACCTGAAAATATGCTGAACTTTTTCGCCTTGGTAAATGTCACCAAAATCAAACATTGTTTTTTCCCAGGTGATGGCCGCGCCCTTTTGTGCCACCTGTGCCCCACTCACAACTGGCCACGTACACAACAAAAGAAAAAGCAATGATTTCATTCCGGATTTATTTTACGAAGTTTGGTTCAAACAGTTGTAGCTAATTTCAGTTTTTTCAAATTCAGATGAAAGCATCAGTGCAAAAATATTATGGAAACCGGTTGAGGGTGCGCGCTTGCGGCTGGCTGGTGCACCAGGGCGCAGTGCTTTTGGCCAACCATGCCGGAGTGCAAGGCAGCCACTTTTGGGCACCGCCCGGTGGCGGAATAGAATTTGGCGAAACCGCACAAGGATGCATCAAGCGTGAATGGCAGGAGGAAACCGGAATCGTGGTGGAGGTGCGTGACTTTTTATTCGCGTGTGAATTTATAGGAAACAACTTGCATGCCGTTGAACTTTTCTTTGCCGTAACCCAAACCGGGGGTCGCCTGCAATTGGGCACCGACCCTGAGCCGGGTGCACCGGCCGTTTTGAGAGGGCTTCAGTTCTTCGATGAGAAGCAACTGCAGGCGCAGAAAAAAAATCAACTGCACGGAATCTTCAGCCTATCTGTGAATCCGAACGAAATATTGGGTTTTAGGGGCTATTTTAAGCTTTGATCGGTTGCTTTGAACCATTTAAAATACCTATTATTGCACGCTAAACCTGTAACTGCATGAACTTGACCAGAATTATCACTATCGTTCTTTTCCTGGGCAGCGCCTTTCTGGCCTGGAGGTTGTATGATGGCGTTCAAAGCACCATCGACCAAAAGGCAGAAGTACAACGCGCAGAATCCGCTGTGATCGAAAGACTTAAGCTGATTCGCGAAGCAGAAATCGTGTTTTTTGAAGTAAACAAGCGCTACACGGCCAACTGGGATTCTCTTTCCAATTTTATTGAAACCGGCAGAGTACCCATCATCAACAGAAGAGAAGAAATCAAACAAATCGGGTACGGACAGGAAGAAGTGAAAGTTTTTTACGACACGCTCGGATACATTCCTGCTAAAGACAGAATATTCAAAAAGGAATACACCGTGTCGGCCTCCGATAACGGTATTTTTATGGGCTTTAAAGTAAAGGAGGGTGATCGCATTTTGAAAAATCAGAGAGGCTATTCGATCAAAGTGGGTGAAAAACCACAGGAGCCACCGTTTACAGAACAGGGTATCATCACCAAGTTAGCCGATGTGAAAGTTGGCGATGCCATCAAGAAAGGCCAAACCCTGATCAATTTTTGGGATTACATATTTGACCCGAATGTAGACATTAAGAATATTGGCAAGAAGCCAAAAGTTAAAGAAGACAGTCAAGACATGATGTTCTCCATCTATGTCGGCAAAGTGGATAAGAACGGTGTATTGGTGCAAACCATTGAGGTGAAAGACCCCAAGCCGGACAACCCGCAGCGCAAAGAAAGCAACGAAGCGAAAAATCGCAAGCCGTTGCAATTTGGATCGCGTATAGATGTGTCTACTTCAGGAAACTGGGAAGCCAATTGATTGCAAAACTCCAACGCCCGCTATAAGCTGATCAAAAGGGTCAAAGACGACCGATTTGATGAAGAAAACCTTCACCAGTACCGGTTGTTGATCCAACCTGCTGCACGCGATTTGCAGGTAGCGGTGGTGTCTGCAAGCGACCACCGTCTGCTTTTCTTTGAGGATTACATCCTTCACGAATTGCATTCAAATGACGAATTGGTGGCGCTGCTCAAAAACTTGTTTGAGGCGCACGAGGTGATTCAGGCCGGGTTTTGGAAACAGGTAAAAGTATCAATCAAAAACCTGAAGTTCATTCAGGTGCCCAGCGCATTATTCGATCTGGCAAAAGCCCCTGATTACCTCAAATTCAATGCGTCTGTTGACCCACGGCAAGAACACGTAGTCGCGTACGAAAATCAATCATTGGGCGTAACCACTGCCTTTGCCGTTCAAAAATCGATGCATGATTGGCTGGAGTCCATGTACAGGAATTCGCAACTCACCATCACCCACCAATCGTGTGCACTCATAGAAGGCTTCTGCGCAGCCGGCAAGTCCTTGCCCGGAAGCCCCTTGTTGGTGTACATCGACCGCTTTAAAATACATATCTGCTTCGCCCCTGCGGGAAGCCTCAAATACTACAATCAGTTTCCCATCCACCAGTTTGCCGATTATGTGAAGTACATCATGCTGGTGATGAAGACAATGAACCTCCACCAGGAAAGCAGCGAGGTGCTGCTTTGGGGCTATGTTGGCAAAAACTCGCCCCATTACCACGAATTTGTGAAGTACGTTAAAAATGTTGCTTTTGGGCAGCGCCCCAAGCACTTGTCTTTTGGCTATGTGTTTGACGATGTGCAAGACCACCAGTTTTTTGATCTGTACGCAATTGATTTGTTGTAACGGGCAATGAGCAAGAAAGTGGCACTTTTTCCCGGGTCGTTTGACCCCTTCACCAAAGGGCATGAAGACATTGTGCTGCGAGGGCTTACGTTGTTTGACGAAATCATTATTGCTATTGGTTACAACAGCGGCAAAAGCCAACGCTACTTTCCCATCGAAATGATGATCGGAAAAATTGAACAAACATTTAAGCACCACCCTCAGATCAAAGTGCAGACCTACTCAGAGTTAACGGCCACTTTTGCCAAAAAAAACGGAGCGCGTTTTTTACTTCGCGGTTTGCGCAACACCACCGATTTTGAATACGAAAACAGCATTGCGCAGGTCAACCGTAACCTCAATGCCCAACTTGAATCTGTTTTTTTGATTACATCACCGGCATTTGCCTCAGTCAGCTCGTCTATCATCCGCGAGGTGCACCGCTACAAAGGTGATGTGTCGAATTTCTTGCCTTACCAGCTCGACTAGAAGCCATCTCAAAAATACATGACGTGCCAGGTTGAGCCTGTCGAAACCGGGTTTCAGTACCGCATAGCCTTCGATAAGCCTGCCTGTCCGGCAGGCAGGCTCAGGCTGACAATTAAAAATTGATTTTTGAGGTGGCTTCTGGAAGGCTTCAAAATAACACCTTTCCAATATCAGCTTGAGCGAGACGAAGGCCTTTTCCAAAGCTGACAACAAGGTTTCGCTATCCTCAACCTAACAGTCACTCATTTTTGAGATGTACCCTAAATGACTTTCTTTTTTTGACGGTAGTATTCTTCGAACACAAACCGAATCGATTTGTAAGAATTTTCAAGTGCGTGGTAAACTTCCTTCTCTGTCATCCAACGCAATTCTTCAATGTCTTCTTCCAGGCTTGGTTTGCTAACAGAATCATCCACCAAATCCATTTTGTACCATTTGGTTTTCTTCAGCATGTTGCTTTTACCCATGGTATACGTGTGCCATGTGGTACAAATTTTGGCTCCCAGCTTCACGCTGATGTTGCACTCCTCCTCTACTTCGCGCACAGCTGTTTCTGCAGAACGTTCGCCACTTTCCTTTTTTCCCTTCGGCAAGTCCCATTTCTTCATCCGGTAAATCATCAAAAACTTGTCTTTCTTGCGCACCAGTCCACCGGCCGCTTTAATCACCTTGAACTTATCTTTGAGGTAGACCAAGAAAGCATCGTAATTATTGATGCTGATGGTAAGTGACAGTAAATTCAATGGCACTTTGGAGTTGAGCAGCTCCAACACCGTGTCCATATCTTTGAGCGCTGCATGGTGCACCCACACGTGGTTAATGAGTTTGGCCTTTGCAATCGGCTCTTTGGCCGCGTTTATCTCGTAGTTGAAATGCCCTGACTCCAGCTTTTCATCTGGTTTCAGAATCCTTACGGGAATGTCATTGACAAAAAGGTTCATCGAACGCGGTGGCCACCCATTTTTTACGCTTGCAAAAACATAAATAATTCCCAATCCCACAACTAAAAAAACCTCAAAACCTCACAACCCCGTCACAAACATCGAAAACAAACCGCGTGTAGTAATGCTTTCAATAATTGTGCATCGCGACAAGATTTGCCTATAAATATTCATTCGCGCAGCCGAATTCGCTTACTTTGCTATTATGGAATTTGTAAAAATCTACGAACAAGCAGCGCGGCCTATTGCAGCCAAGCTACTGGAAATTGGCGCCATCAAGCTCAACTATAAGAATCCGTTCACGTGGGCATCGGGTTGGAAATCGCCCGTGTATTGCGACAACCGTCTGGCACTTTCATACCCTGCCATTCGCACATTGGTAAAAGATAGTTTGTGCGAAGCCATACGAATTCACTACCCAAAAGTGGAATGCATTGCCGGAGTGGCCACGGCTGGAATACCGCAGGGAGCTTTAGTAGCCGATGCCCTTGGGCTACCTTTTGTGTATGTGAGGCCCAAGCCAAAAGAGCACGGCATGGGTAATTTGATAGAAGGCAAAATTGAAAAAGGCCAACGCGCTGTATTGGTGGAAGACCTCATTTCAACCGGTGGCAGTTCTTTGAAAGCTACCGCTGCTTTGCGCGAAGCGGGATTCAACATTGAAGGGATGGCAGCCATTTTTACATACGGATTTACTGTAAGTGAAAAGGCATTTGCAGACGAGAAAGTAAAACTGGTGTGCTTGAGCGACTTCAACCACCTGTTGGAGGCAGCCATCGAGCAAAAATACCTGACTGAGAACGACTTGATTTATGTAAAATCGTGGCGGCTTGATCCCGCGAATTGGAAATAGAAATGCGGACATCCTCGGTTGTTAAACTTGCATTATTTTTCTTGTGTAGCTTATTGCCACACCAAGCCCTGCTGGCACAATCAAAAATTGACGAAGTGTTGGCGCTACTCAACGAAGTACGCACACAACCGCAGCTTTTTCTTGACAACCGGCTGACGCCATACCTCGAGCAAAATGGTTTGCAAGAAAACACTTATGCGAAATCGTTAGTCGAAGATTTAAAAACCCGAAAGCCAGCCGATAGCCTCAAACTTTCGCCCGCACTCAACGCAGTGGCAAAGCTGCACGCGGTGGATATGGGAATGAAAAACAAAGTTGGCCACAACAGTTCTGACGGCACTACGTTCGACAAACGCCTACGCCTGCGGGCCAAGGCCAAAGGTGCAGTTGCAGAAAACTGCGATTACGGCAACGCCAAGCCTCTGGATATTGTAATGTCTTTATTGATTGACGATGGCATAGAAAACCTCGGCCATCGGAAGAACATCTTAGAACCCAGGTTGCGTTTTGTGGGCATTGCCATTGAGCCCCACAAAAAATATGGAACGAATTGTGTGATGGATTTTGCGGAGGGGTTTTGAAACGAAAATACGGTTGATCCTCTTTATCTGTTGCCGTTATCTTTCGGTGACGGGTGAAGCGGCAGAGTCAAGGGGCAAAA
>DHLV01000271.1 GCA_002405445.1 Flammeovirgaceae bacterium UBA4659
CTATGTTATCATGTTTCCCATCGACTTCTATATCCTCTACAATAGTTTGGTTTATCCAAGCGTCAATGCCCACAGTTAACTGTAAGTCTTTTTTCTTAAACTCGCCCGAGAAAGTTGGAACAAACTTTTGAGCTGACTGACCGGCAAGTCCGGATTCCGCATCCAATACCGTTATGTTTGCAAGGGAGGCACCGGCAGGTACTTTTACTTTGATCTGCGTTTGGGTAGATGATAGCACAGTCGCGCGCGTGGCACCAAAGTTCACAAGGTTGAGTCCCGGCACTACTTGAAAGTTTTTACCCGTGATGACTACTTCGCTCCCCACTATTCCGGCTTCCGGTGAAAACGAAAAAATCTGAGGGGGCACGGCCGTAAAGAAATTTGCTGTTGCGCTGGCGGTAGTAGCAAATCCATTTGTGGCTACTAGTTTATAAAAGTACTTCTTCCTCGGCACAAGGTTGTTAACCGGTATTGAAATACCCAGAAACTCGGTGGTATCAGGCAGTGAATGTAACGGTGTGAAAGAGCCAAGAGACGGTGTAAGTCCATATTCAAAGTGATAAGAAGTGGCGAGACTGTTGGGATTGATTTTTCCAAAAAGTGTAGCTGTATGCTCAGTCACATCTACGGTTTGCTGAAGGGTTACGAGTGGCGCCAATGAAATCGTGGTGAACTCTGTAGCATAAGAAGAACTTCCGTTCTCATTGACTGCAACGAGCCGCAAATAGTATTTAGTAGCACTTTGCAAGCCTGTGATGGTGCCTGTTACCGCGTCAGAATATTGGTAGGTGGCAGATCTGCTACCATAACCAGGCGTGGGTCCATATTCAAAAAAATAACTCACAGTGTTACCACGTTTAAAGAGATTACCCTTGATTTTTACAGTGGTAGCAGTAATATCATAAGGCTCCACCTTGGTAATGATTGGTTTTTGAATCACGCCAACGGCATCCCAGGCATTCATCACTTGCTGATAGGTAATGGAGTTTTTTCCGTATAAGTCGGCCGTAGCCAGCAGCGAGCCGATACGGGCATCTAAGTAGTCAGAAAAATTGCCCAGGTACTCGGTCAGGTTACGGTAGGCAATTTTGGTGGCGGCCTCCATACCAATGGCAGTTACGGAATAATTTTCTTGTCTGTCGTTTTTGCCGCTGCCACCAACACACAAAAGGTAGTACCAGAAATTTTGAACGCCCGAATTGTAGTGCACGCCACCGTAGTCCTCATAGCCGGTAAACCAGAGGTCTCCCATCCACGTGCCAGGTTGCCCTTTCAGGTTGGGGTTGCTGAAATCGCGAAAGCCACCAGGCTGAAAGTGCCTGGACAGTTGCCAGGTTGCCGTGTCTTTGAAGGTGTCGAACTCAATTGCTTTTCCGAAGATGTCTGAAAATGATTCGTTGAGGGCACCAGGTTCGTTGTAGTACTGCAGGTCAGCCTCATTTTGCGTTACGCCATGACTGAATTCGTGCCCTACCACGTCTAACTCGACAAGCGGATTGTTGTTGCTTCCATCTCCAAATAGAAGTGTGTTACGCGACCAGAAAGCATTGTCTAACTTCTGATCAACGTGCACCAGCGATCTAACGGTGCTGCCAGCGTTGTCGTAACTTCTGCGACCGTGTTTCAAGAAGAAGTATTCGTATGTTTTTTCGGCAGCCCATTGAACAGATACACCCGGCCGCTGGTACGGATCGTTGTAAGTATTTGTGTTTGACGATATGGGCGACAACGGCACATTAAATTGAAAAATCCAGAAGAACATACTGGCATTGTTAAAACTGTACGTAGCGATACGCCCACCATTTGCCGTTTGGCCAACTAACTGTGACCAGTCATTATCGGATTTCTCAACTTGAATGGTTTGGTTTCCATAATAGTTGGTTAGCCCTGTTGCTGTGCCAAATTGGGGTGGGCTGTCGTTGGCGCCTCCATGAAAACAACTGTTCACCAAACTCGTTTTGTTGATCAACGCACCGCTGATTGCATCAACTGAAACACGCCACCTTTCCACCAACGATACATCGATATCAAATTGATAGGCAACGACAAAACTTTCCGGTAAGAAAGAAAAACCTTTCGATACAATTAATTTTCTTCCCCGCTGTTGGGTGGTGTCTTTGGTTTGCAGAGATTGAAGTGCCATTTGAAAACACTGTTGCTCGCTCAATACTGTCTGCACATTTATCTGTAAATCCCGGATGGCCCGGCCGTTGGCCGATGTGAGAAAGCCGTTTTTTGCGTGCACTCTGTAGCCCATTCCCTCTATTTCGATTCCGTTGTAAACTTGCTGCAACAAGCGATGTTGCATGCCCAGTTGATCAATGCTTGATTCCGTCTCGGTGAACGTAAAATCAGCAGACAGATTCAAATACCGGCCGATGTTATCGACAAAATCCTGATAGGTCACTGCTCTTTCGGTAAACTCAATGGCCCTTGGCGCTTCATTTGCGTTACCGTAATACACAACATTTTTTTCAGACCCCGGGGTGGCGATGAGTTTCCCACGGGCGCCAGGGCTGCGCTGGGCATTAGAATGGCTTACCACCGTGCATAGCAGCGCCAAAAAAAGAACGTATCGTGTCATTGCGGTCAGGTTAACGGCACATCAATTTAATATTTTTATTTAATCACCTGTATCCAGCTTCTGCACGTTGACAGGTCGCCCACTTTTACTTCAAAAAAATATACACCTGCCGACAGGCCACTGCCGTTCCAGTCGTTTTTGTAATCTTTTGACTGAAATACTTCGCTGCCCCATCGATTGAGTATGATCAATTGAATGGGCAGCCCCACATCGGCCGGCAGCAGCAGTTCGGGCCCAAAACGTATTTCAAAGGTGTCATTGGCTCCGGGTGAACTTTCGGGGGTTATCACGTTCGGCACAAACAACGTGTAAACGGGCAGCACTACTGATTCTTCCGTTGGGCAAAACTTGTTTTGACCAATCAGTTTTAATTGATACGTGCCGTCTTTTTTGTAATCGTAGTGAAGTTCATTTTCTTGTGAAGTCGTGCCATCTCCGAAGTCAAAAAAGTATGTGAAACCGTCCTTGGGCACCGATTGGTTTTGTACAAAAATTGTTGGCCGATTCACGCAACTACCATCCAGCCGGTATTGCCATTTCAATTCGGCCTTGTCCAATACTGTAATTTTGACTGTATCTTTATTTTTGCATCCGTTTGCGTCTGTGACGTTCACAAAATAAGTGGTGGTGGCATTTGGTTGCACCACCGGAGCAGGGTTGGTTGAAACAAATGAACGATCTGCGGTAAACCACTCGTACATACTTGCTCCGGGTGCGGTAAGGGTGTAGTTTGTCCCCTGGCAAATTTCCGCATCGTTGCCCGCCTTCACATCGTTTCTGAAATAGTTGATGATTTTTGTGACTGAATCCGCTTTGTTGCAGGTAGTGGTGTTGGTTGCCTTCAGTTTCACTTGATAGGTACCCTTTTGCTTGAAGCCGTAAATGATGGAGACGGTGTCTGTTTTCGATTTGAGCACTGTTGTGCCATCACCGAAATTCCAAACATAGTTGTCACCTTTAAAGCTCTGGTTTTTAAATCGGATTTCCTCCGGGTAGCAAACATTGTTGTAACCGGGTCTGGCAAACTTCACGTCATAGGTCTGAAAACGCGCTTTTACATCTTTGTTTACCGCAATTACAATGGTGTCTTTTTTAGTGCAACCATTTCCATCAGCAGCGGTCAAAAAATAAAACCCTGATTCTTTGGGTTGTATGAAGGGTGAGGATTCAGTTGAAACGAAATTCTTATCCGCACTGCTGGTCCAACGGTAGGTAGCGACACAACTTGC
>DHLV01000035.1:0-662 GCA_002405445.1 Flammeovirgaceae bacterium UBA4659
CAGTGATGTCTCTTCAGATTACCCTTTTCTTTGGAAAGAGCCTCATCAACATGCTGCGTAAAAAGCAAGTGTGTGAAGACATCCGCGATTTAGGATAGGAAGGTCAAATGCAAAAGAAAGTAACACCCACGATGGGAGGTTTAATTATTTTGGCCGCGATACTCGTGCCAACTCTTTTGTTTGCGAAAATCGATAACGTTTATGTCATACTCCTTATTGCCACTACCGTTTGGTTGGGACTGATTGGCTTTTTGGATGACTATATCAAGGTATTCAAGAAAAATAAAGACGGCCTTGCAGGTAGATTTAAAATTGTGGGTCAAGTAACGATTGGGTTGATAGTGGGTTTGACTTTATACTTCAACGATAACGTAGTTGTTCGCGAGAATATGCCTGCCGCAACAGCAAGTATTGAGATGGTGGAACCGAGTCCTGCGCAATCTCAATACGATGTGAAGTCAACAAAGACTACTGTTCCGTTTTTGAAGAACAATGAATTTGACTACCACAGCCTTACACCCTGGCTCGATCAACACTATACATGGATTATATACACATTGGTAGTGATCTTGATAATCACTGCTGTGAGCAATGGTGCCAACATCACAGACGGTATTGATGGTCTTGCCGCAGGTACGTCTGGCATCATAGGGCTGACGCTT
>DHLV01000035.1:962-14716 GCA_002405445.1 Flammeovirgaceae bacterium UBA4659
TTCATGGGAGATACGGGTAGCTTATCGTTGGGCGGTATTATTGCTGTGTTGGCATTGGCGGTGCGCAAAGAGTTGATGATACCGTTGATGTGTGGAATTTTTTTAGTTGAGAACTTATCGGTGATGGTACAGGTAAGCTACTTCAAATACACAAAAAAGAAGTATGGGCAAGGCAGACGCATTTTGTTGATGTCGCCTTTGCACCATCACTATCAGAAGAAAAATATTCCAGAGCCGAAAATTGTAACACGGTTTTGGATTGTAGGGATTCTCTTGGCGATACTGAGTTTAGCGATGTTGAAATTGAGATGATAGATAATTTGTAAATGTATCGATTTGAAAATAATAGTTCTTCGTATTGGGCAATAAGTAGCCGCGGCCTTTAGGCCGTGGATATAGTAAACAGAAAATAAATGGGCTTTAGCCCTTGGTGATTGAAAGAAAATAAATGAGCAAGAGGGTAGTCATATTAGGAGGAGGAGAAAGTGGAACAGGTGCAGCGCTTTTAGCGAAAGCTAAAGGATATGACGTATTCGTGTCTGACCAAGGGACGCTTAAGGAAAAGTACAAAGGTGAGCTGCTTAGGGAGAGTATCGACTTTGAAGAAGGGACGCATAGTTTTGATAAAGTCTTAAATGCTTCGTTGATAATAAAGAGTCCTGGTATTCCTGAAAAGTCAGAAGTAGTAAAAAAAGCAAAAGCCGCTGGGATCGAGATTATCGATGAGATTGAATTTGCGTATCGTTTTTTGAGTGGTAGAATTATCGCCATCACAGGTACAAATGGCAAGACCACTACTACGCTGTTGACTTATCATTTATTGAAATCCGCTGGAGTCAACGTTGCTTTAGCCGGGAACGTAGGTGAAAGCTTGGCGCGGAAAGTGGCCTTTGGTAATTACGATTGGTACGTGATTGAAATCAGCAGTTTTCAATTAGATGGCACCATCACGTTCCGTCCAGATATTGGGATTCTTCTCAATATCACACCAGACCACCTCGACCGCTACGATTATAAGATGGAGAATTACATCCATTCGAAATTCAGGTTGGTAAAGAATATGTTGGCGTCCAATCACTTCATCTTTTATTCAGATGACCCTGTAACAGGCGCAGAGGCTAAGATGAGAAAGATTGCTCCAAGTCTGTTACAAGTGTCTTTAAAGGATACGAAAACGCCTGCTCATTACGATGGAGTAAAAATGAATTTTAATGTTGCCGGGAAATCGTTTGGTGTATTACAGGCAGATACAACATTAAAGGGGCCACACAACTTGATTAACACACTATCGGCTGTCTCAGCTGCTGTGCTGGCAGGCATAAGCGAACAGGCAATTCGTGAAGGGTTGAAGACATTCAGGAACGCGCCTCACCGATTGGAGTCGGTGGCTGTGATTAATGGAGTGGAGTTTGTGAACGACTCAAAAGCGACCAATGTAGATTCGGTGGTCTATGGATTGGGCAGCTACAAAGGCCCGTTGGTTTGGATCGCTGGTGGGATCGATAAAGGCAATGATTATAAAATGATTGAAGACCAGGTACGCGACAAAGTACGCGTGTTGATTTGCCTGGGCAAGGACAATGAGAAATTAAAAAAAGCTTTTACAGGAGTTGTGCCAGAAATCTACGAAACACAAAGTGTAAAGGAACTAGCGCAACTTGCTCTCAAAGTTTCAAGAAGAGGAGATGTGGTGTTGTTGTCTCCCGCGTGTGCAAGTTTTGACTTGTTCAAGAACTACGAGGACAGGGGAACACAGTTTAGGGAAGCGGTACTGGAACTTAAGGAGACAGTAGTTAGAATATAGAATTTAGGAGACTAGGACTTTAAAAGGATCATGGAGAAAAGAGAACCTGCTAAGTCGTTTAAGGAACTGATTGTATGGCAAAAAGCACATCAATTGGTACTTAATGTCTACCGAGCAACAAAAACTTTTCCGAAGGAAGAGATATATGGTTTGAGTTCGCAAATAAAAAGGTCATCTGTTTCGATTGCAGCAAATATTGCAGAAGGATTTAAGAAGAAAGGAATCGCGGATAAACTAAAGTTTATGAATACTGCACAGGGCTCTTTGTCTGAAACAGAATATCATTTGTTGTTGGCTAATGATTTGGAATATTTTAACACAACTAAACTAACTAAAGACGCAGCAGAAGTAGGGAGATTATTGGAGGCTTATATGAGAGGTATTCGAGGTAACAACTCCTAACTCCTATATCCTAACTCCTAAATTCTTTTAAGAATATGAAACTAAGTGTTGTTAAGACGTGGGCTGACAAAAACTTGCAAGGTGACAGAGTCATTTGGGCAGTGGTTTTTGCGTTGTCGCTCATTAGTATTTTAGTAGTGTATTCTTCTATTGGTACACTCGCTTATAAACGGTCAAGTAGCACTGAATCGTATTTGTTGAAACACACTTTTATGGTGATGCTCGGGTTGGGTGCGATGTGGTTCGCTCATAAAATTGACTATCGCTATTACTCAAAAATTTCTCGCTTAGCATTATGGGTCAGTGTACCCTTGCTGCTCTATACGTTTAAGTTTGGAACTACATTGAATGATGCCGCGCGGTGGATTACCCTGCCGATTATCAATACATCATTTCAGCCCTCTGACTTTGCAAGTTTGGCTTTAATTATCAATCTGGCGAGTATGCTTTCAAAGAAGCAACAGAATATAGATGACATCAAAGATACCCTTATACCAATTCTTATTTGGTGCGGTGTTATCTGCGCTTTGATTGGATTGACCAACGTATCGACAGCTGTTTTACTTTTCGCGACATGTATGCTGATAATGTTTATCGGAAGGGTTTCTGTAAAGTATCTAGCGATGCTTGTCCTGGTCGGAGTGCTTGCAGGTGCTGCTGCTATTCATTTTGGAAATAGATGGGAAACGGTAAAGAAGCGGTGGGACGCTTTTGTTACAAGTAATTATTCTTTTCAAGCAACTCACGGTTTTATTGCCATTGCTACTGGAGAAGTTTTTGGCAAAGGCCCTGGCAACAGCGAACAACGCAACATCCTCCCTCATCCGTATTCTGATTTTGTGTATGCGATTGTAATCGAAGAATATGGAATGATTGGTGGCGTTGTGGTTTTGATTTTGTATTTGATTTTGCTTCACCGTGGCATGAAGGCAGCATATAATAGTGAGCGTGCTTTTGGCGGGCTGCTCTCTGCCGGGTTAAGTTTTGATTTAGTCTGCCAAGCGATGGTGAATATGGGCGTGGTGGTGGGGCTTGGCCCCATCACCGGCCAACCATTGCCTTTGATAAGTATGGGTGGAACGGCCATGGTGTTTACAGGCCTCTCTGTTGGAATTATTTTGAGCGTGAGCAGAGGAGAACAGGAAGAGAACTGGGGACAAGCAGCCGCCTCAAAAGAGTTGACTGCCGAAGAGAAAGATTTAGATGCTAAAGCAGCTTGATAACAAAAAAAACATATCGATTAATCATAAGCGGGGGCGGCACCGGTGGCCACATCTTCCCTGCGTTGGCAATTGCCAATGAATTTAGGGAGCGGCACCCTAACGCAGAAATACTGTTTGTGGGCGCACAAGGAAAAATGGAGATGACGAAAATACCAGAGGCCGGGTACAAAATCATTGGGCTGTGGATTAGCGGCATCCAACGCAAGTTGACATTCTCCAACCTCTCATTCCCGTTCAAATTGATTGCGAGTTACATCAAAGCTGGCAGCATCGTCAAAAAGTTTAAACCTGATGTGGTGATAGGAACAGGTGGTTATGCAAGCGGCCCTATCATGTTGGCGGCTACTAAACACGAAATTCCTTCTTTGATCCAGGAGCAAAATTCATATGCCGGGTTGACCAATAGACAGTTGGGAGATAAAGTGACCAAAGTTTGCGTGGCTTATGCCGGAATGGAGAACTACTTTCCTGCATCAAAGATTGTTTTTACCGGCAACCCTGTGCGCAAAGATATCAATGGAATGGAGGCGAAACGTGAAAAAGCACTTTCTCACTTTGCTTTGAGTGCCAGCGAGCGAACGCTGTTGATCATCGGAGGCAGCTTGGGCGCGCGCACCATCAACGAGAGTGTTTTGGAGGGAATCGATAAATTCATCGATGCACGGGTGCAAGTGATTTGGCAGACAGGGAAGATTTACTTTGACGACATAAAACAGCAGCTCAAGAACAAAGACCTGCGAAGGGTTCGCGTATTCGATTTCGTGAAGCAGATGGATTTGGCTTACGCTGCTGCCGATGTTGTGATTGCTCGTGCCGGGGCTCTGTCAATTTCAGAGTTATGCCTTGCTAAAAGGCCGTGTATGCTGGTTCCATCACCAAATGTAGCCGAAGACCATCAGACGAAAAATGCCATGGCATTGGTGAACGAACAGGCGGCTGTGTTGGTGAAAGATGTGCAGGCAAAAGAGATTTTGGTAAGCGAGGCTTTAAAGTTAATCTATGATGAGGTTCGTTGTGAAAAACTGGCGACCCAGATTGCAAAACTAGCAAAGCCCAATGCCACTTCTGACATTGTGGATGAGATTGAAAAAATGATTGGTATAAAAAACGGAAATCGAATTCATGCAGTTGGATCAATACGATAGTGTTTATTTTTTAGGAATTGGTGGCATCGGCATGAGTGCCATAGCCCGCTGGTTTAAGCACAAAGGATTGCGCATAGCAGGATATGATCGTACACCTACGCAATTGACCCACGAGTTGATAGAAGAAGGTATGGAGATACACTTTGATGACAAGGTGGAATTGATGCCAGGGTATATTTCTAAAGACAAAACGTTGGTGGTGTTTACGCCTGCCATTCCAAAAAATCACGTGGAGCACCATTATTTGAAAACACAGGGCTACACAATACTGAAACGGAGTGAAGTGCTGGGGCTGCTCACTAAGAACTACCGAACCATAGCGGTGGCCGGAACACACGGCAAAACCACTACATCATCATTGATTGCGCACATTTTGAAAACCGCTCGGGTTAATATGGTTGGTTTCTTGGGAGGCATCACCACTAATTACGAGTCTAACCTTGTGATGGAGGGAGACGTCTCTGTAGACACATGGGTGGTGGTCGAGGCCGATGAGTTTGACCGCTCGTTCTTACGTTTGTTTCCGCAGATTGCGGTAGTAACGTCAGCGGATGCCGATCATCTTGATATTTACGGTGATCACGCAAGCATGCTCACATCATTTAAGGAATTTATTAAGCAGATCAATACAAATGGCAATTTGGTGATTCATGAGTCAGTTGCATCATTGGCAGATGGAATCAATATCAGTAAAGAGACTTATGGCATGAGCCGGGGAAAATTTTTTGCCAGCCACATTCACCCCGCTGATAGGGGAGTTTTTGAGTTCAGTCTCAACGGGTATGCCCGCGAGATGCCGAACATTCAGCTTGGTGTCCCCGGTTTTCATAACATGGAAAATGCCATTGCGGCAATCATTGTTGCCAAGAGGCTGGGCATTGGCAATGACGTAATTCGAGAGGCGCTGGTTTCATTCAAAGGTGTGAAACGCAGATTTGAGTATGTCATCAAAAAAGATGATCTCGTGTACATTGATGATTATGCACATCATCCCAGAGAAATTGAGGCATTTTTGACATCAGTAAAGTCGATGTACAAGGACAAAAAATTGACAGTGGTGTTTCAGCCTCACTTGTTTACACGCACCCGCGATTTCGCAGAAGGATTTTCGCAGAGCTTGAGCTTAGCAGATGAGCTGGTGCTGATGGACATTTACCCGGCACGCGAGGAGTCGATACCCGGGGTAACCTCGGATATGCTTTTCAGTAATATCACGTGCCCCGTCAAAGTGAGATGTGGAAAAAGAGATGTGTTGCAGAAATTGGAAGAATTGGATATCGAATTGTTGGTAACGGTGGGGGCAGGCGATATTGACACATTTGTTAAACCGATAAAGGAGATGTTGATACGAAAAAATATAGCTACGAATTTCTGACTGCCAAGCGGCACGCAGCTGGTAAATTAATGCTCTGAAGTTAGGTAGAGAAGAAATGAAAAGGAATTTGAGTATACGAAAAGAAATCAAGGTAGCCTTTGCAGTATTGGCATTGTCATTTCTGATAGCATTTGCCGAGCGCAAGCAGGGTGCTGCTATTTGCAGAAATATTTCAGTGGAGATCGGAAATTTGACCGAAAACCATTTTTTGGATGAGGCCGATGTGATGAAGTTGTTGGAGACGAGTGGTGAGCCGATCAAAGGAATAGGGATTGACCGAATCAACTTAAAAGACATTGAGAAAAAATTGAAATACGACAAGCACATACTTGATGCCGAGCTGTTTTGCGACTTAAAAGGAACCTTGCTCGTAAATGTAGAGTTGCGCAGGCCCATTGCCCGTATCGTACAAAATGATGCTCCTGATGCATACATCGCGGAAGATGGAGTGATCATGCCGGTGTCAGAGAAGTACACCTCCCGCGTGTTGATCATCAGCGGATATGTGAAGCCTTTTCTTGAAAGCGAGGATTTGACAAAGACCGAGGAAGGCAAACAGTTGCTCGCCTTGATCAAATATATCAATGCTGATCGTTTCTGGAAAGCGCAGGTTGCGCAAATGGATATTGATAGAACCGGACGCATCAACATATTTCCACAAGTAACAGGGCAGCGTGTGGAGTTTGGCAAACCGGAAAACATAGAGGTGAAGTTGAGGAAATTGATGATTTTTTATAAGGAGATTTTACCAGCCCGCGGGTGGACGAGATATGAGCGAGTGAACTTGGAATATGAGGGGCAGGTGATTGCGGAGTAATTTGAAAATAAATCGATTTTAAAATTTGAAAACAGAACTAATTAGAAGTGAACGAAACAACCACTAAAATACCTAAGCAAAATGGAACAAGATAAGATAGTAGTAGGGCTCGATATCGGCACAACAAAAATTTGTGCCATCGTAGGCCGCCAAAACGAATTTGGTAAATTGGAAGTACTCGGCATGGGCAAAGCCGAATCCGAAGGCGTGATCAAAGGTATAGTCACCAATATCGATAAAACTGTTTTTGCCATCGAGAAGGCTGTCAAAGAAGCCAGTGACATGAGCGGCATCGATATCCGAGTGGTGAATGTAGGCATCGCGGGGCAACACATCCGCAGCTCTATCCACCATGGCAGCATTACCCGATCTTCAAGCGATGATGAAGTAAGCATTGAGGATGTAACCCGCTTGACCGAGGATATGTATCGCATCGTGATTCCACCCGGAAGCGAAATCATACACGTGATGCCACAGGACTATACAGTGGACTATGAGGAAGGCATTAAAGATCCGGTTGGTATGAGCGGTGTAAAATTGGAGGCCGATTTCCACGTGATCACTGCCCAAACCAGTGCGATCAATAACATCAACAAATGTGTGCGAAGGGCAGGTCTTGAAATTCAGGATTTGATTCTGGAGCCGTTGGCATCCAGCCTGGCAGTATTGAGCGAAGAAGAAAAAGAGGCCGGTGTTTGTTTGATCGATATTGGTGGAGGCACTACTGACATTGCAATCTTTCATGACAGCATCATCCGGCACACTGCTGTTATTCCTTTCGGTGGAAATATTTTGACCACGGATATCCAACACGGGTTAATGGTGATGGCCAAGCAAGCGGAACAGTTGAAGACACGCTTCGGCAAGGCAATATCAGAGGAGGCAAGTCCGAATGAAATTGTCTCAATTCCGGGCATTCGCAATAGAACGGCAAAGGAGATTTCGGTGAAGAACCTGTCAAGCATCATCCAGGCTAGAATGGAAGAGGTGATAGAAATGGCGCACACTGAGATCATCAGTTCAGGATATGAGAACCGGTTGGCAGGCGGAATTGTCATCACGGGAGGGGGTTCGCAATTGAATTCGCTCAAGCAGTTGGTAGAGTACATGACCGGCATGGACGCACGTATAGGCTACCCGAATGAGCACCTGGGCAAGAGTAAACTGGAAGTGGTGAAAAGCCCGATGTATGCAACCGGAGTGGGTTTGGTTTTGTCGGGCTTCCGCTCGTTGGATGAGAGGCAAGATCGCTACAACGAAGCCAAGGCCGAAAACAGAAGCCAACAGAAGACAGTAAAAGTGAAGAAAGCAAACCCAGCGTCTGACTTTTTCTCGAGCATCTTGAATAAGACGAAGGGATTGCTGATCGATGACTTAGGCGATAAGAACGAGTATTGATGTTTTTTGAAATGACCGAAAGCAACAAATACCAAACATATAACCAATAAGTAAAAAATAAAATCGACCACTAAAATATTACAGTCATGTTTGAGCCAGTAACAGGATATAAGTTTGACATACCGAAACATCACAAGTCGATCATCAAGGTGATTGGCGTAGGCGGTGGCGGTAGCAACGCAGTGAACCACATGTACAAACAAGGCATCAAAGATGTTGAGTTTGTGGTGGCGAACACAGATTTGCAGGCACTGAACAGCAGCCCCGTTCCGTACAAACTCCAATTGGGCGTAACGCTCACCGAAGGTTTGGGCTGCGGAGCAAATCCGGAAGTTGGCAGAGCGGCTGCGCTTGAAAGCAAAGAACAAATCCGCGAAATGCTGACCGGCACCAAAATGGTTTTCGTAACCGCAGGAATGGGTGGCGGCACCGGCACGGGTGCAGCACCCGTGATTGCAAAAATTGCAAAAGATATGGACATCCTCACTGTAGGGATTGTGACGGTGCCATTTTCATTTGAGGGGAAGAAAAAACTCGCCCAAGCGCAAGCCGGTATTGAAGCATTCCGTGCGGGATGTGATACCGTGTTAGTGATTTTGAACGACAAGTTGCGTGAGATTTATGGTAATTTGTCTATCGGGCAGGCCTTTGGCGAAGCTGACAATGTGCTGACCACGGCAGCCAAGGGCATTGCAGAGATCATTACCCTAGCGGGATATGTAAATGTTGATTTTCAAGACGTGCGCACGGTGATGCTAAACGCGGGCGCTGCCGTGATGGGAACAGCCGAAACACGTGGTGACACACGTGCAATGAAAGCGGCACAGCAGGCTTTGGCGTCTCCGCTGTTAGATAATCATGACATCATGGGTTCGAAGAAGATACTTCTATCGATCATTTCGGGAGAGGAGGCGGAGTTACAAATGGATGAACTCACCACAATCACCGAGTATATTCAGGAACAAGCAGGCAATGATGCTGAAGTGATATTCGGCCACGGAGTAGACGCTGCGCTGGGCGACCGTATTCGCGTGACAGTTATTGCCACAGGCTTTGTGTCCGAAAAGAAATCATACAAGAAAGAAGAGAAGAAGGTCCATGAACTTGACCGAACCCAGATCTCGTTGTTTGACGCGCCTGCCGATAATTCGGTAAATCAGCGCGTGGGAGATCTGGAGCTCAAGCTCAAATCACAAGAAACAGAAGAGGCCAAATCAATTCAAACACCAAAAGAGCAATTGCCACCGGTTCTTCCAGTCAAGGGCAGTAATCCGATTTTGGAAAGAGATGAAGATGAACTGCAGTCAGACCAGGCGATGACAGAGCGATCTTATGTTTTTGATATGCTCGGAGAAAACAAATCTGCAGAAGAACGTGGCGAAGAGGGATTGTTTGGAGACGATGATGACGATTTTAAATTGGGTAATGAGATATCTGCTGACCAAGTGATTGACGAGGAGGGACTGATGCACGTGCGCAAGACAAAAGAAAGGCTTGAGCATCAGGCAAAGGAGCGCAGAGAGAAATTGAAAGCAAGTCGTAAACAAGAAATGACAAAAGAGGAGTTCAATGAAAAGTGGACGTTACCCGCTTATTTACGCAGAGGCGTAAAGATGGACAATGTACCACATTCATCAGAACCGTTTATCTCGCGCTACAATTTGAATGACGATAACAACTTGTTGGGCAATAATAAATTTTTGCATGACAACGTAGATTGATTCAAGATTACAAATTTCAGATTCAAGATGTATTGCGAACGAGCAATGTGAAATGTTGAATCTGTAGTCTTGAATATTGAAGATATGGCACATCCGGCATGACTGGTTTTTACTCCATTCGTAGTGGTTGTTGGTGGTAAATATTTTTTGCCGGTGCCGGAGTGCCTTCTTAAGACCAGACTTTTGGAATTGCTGTTTTGATTTTTTGCAGCGTTCTGGTCTGCTAGTTTTTTCGGATAGAAAACCCCACGCTACGTGGGGTTTTTTTTGTTTAGGGTGATTTTGATTTCTTACTATCTTTATCAAAACAAATTGCCATGAACAAGAAGCTACTTTATATCACTTTTCCTTTGATCGTTTTGGCTGGAGCTTATTTCTTAGGTCCGGCCCCCGCTAAACCGAAATGGGATTTGACAATGCCAATGGTACCGCAAGAAGCGCTTGCCCTTGAAAATTATGTGGCGACACAAGAAAGTAAGCACAAGCTAAAGCGCGATAATGAAGCGCGCATTGTGTGGGCGGACAGTTCCAAAAAGAAAACGGAGTACAGTGTGGTGTATTTGCACGGGTTCTCTGCAAGCCAAGAGGAGGGCGACCCGGTTCATAAAAATTTTGCAAAAAAGTTTAACTGCAATCTTTATCTCGCTCGTCTGGCTGACCATGGCGTAGATACTACCGAACAGCTTCTGTATTTTACACCCGATCGTTGGTGGCAAAGCAGTAAAGAGGCACTTGCCATTGGCAAAGCGCTGGGCGATAAAGTGATCTTAATGAGCACCTCTACCGGAGGAACAATGTCATTAATTCTAGCATCTGAATATCCTCAAGATGTTTTTGCGTTGATAAACATGTCACCCAACGTACAGATTTTCCATCCGCTTGCTTGGTTGTCCAATAACCCGTGGGGTTTACAATTGGCACGGCAGGTGGTGGGTGGACATTACAATGTCTCGAAGCCGATTGCTGGTGTGGATATGAAATTGCAGAATCAATATTGGAATAACAAGTATAGGCTTGAGGCTGTAAGCCAAATGCAGGAAATGCTCGAAGACAAAATGAATGAAAATACATTTAAGAAAATCAAAGCGCCTTCACTGTCGCTGTATTATTTTAAAAGTGAGGCTGAACAAGACTCAACAGTAAAAGTGAGTGCTATTTTGAAAATGAACGAACAATTGGGCACACCCGATTCCTTGAAGGCAGCGGTGGCCATACCCGAAGCGGGCACGCATGTGATTGGCTCCTACATTCGCTCCAAAGATGTTTTTTCTGTGGAGCGAGCGGCTGAAAATTTCGCGGTAGAGAAATTGGGAATGAAAATTAATTACGGTCTCAAGCCAACAAAAATTGAAGCTTATAAGGCGAGTTTGAAAACCAATCCCGAAAATGAATTGGTTGATTTGGAAAAAGCAATACCGGGAATCGTGTTAGATGTTCGCTACGCTACCACAGATAATTTCACCAAAGAAAAAATCTACAACCGGCCCAAGGCATACGCGCGCAAACCGGTGGCCATAGCGTTGAAAAAAGCGCAAGAGGAATTTAACAAGCTTGGTTATGGTATAAAAGTCTATGATGGCTATCGCCCTTACTCTGCCACCGTCAGGTTTTATGAGGTGATGAAAGGCGATACCATGTATGTAGCTAGCCCGTATAAAGGCTCAAAACATAATAGAGGCTGTGCATTGGACCTGACCATAGTGGATTTGAAAACAAAAGAAGAATTGAAAATGCCCACCGAATGGGATACCGCCTCAAAAGAAAGTTGGGCAGATGCACCCGTCAGCGACCCAATCGTTGCCAAGAATAGAAATACGCTTATTTCCATTATGGAGAATAATGGTTTTAAGGTGTACACTGCCGAGTGGTGGCATTTTGATTTCGTGGGCTGGCAGAAGTATGATGTGATGGATATTGAGTTTGAGGAGTTGGGGAAGTGATACTGGATCCTAGCACCTGGCATCAAGTATCCAGTGTCGTAAACAGGTTGTGATATGAGACTAACAATAGAAGAAGCCCAAAGCCAAGTCGACCAATGGATAAAAACCCATGGCGTACGCTACTTTAATGAACTAACCAATATGGCGATCCTCACTGAAGAAGTAGGAGAGGTGGCGCGGATCATAGCTCGTAGGTATGGTGAGCAGTCAGAAAAGGAGTCAGATAAAAATAGAGACCTAGGTGAAGAAATGGCCGATGTGCTGTGGGTGTTGATTTGTTTGGCTAATCAAACAGGCGTAAACCTCACGGAGGCGTTTCAAAAAAACGTAGAAAAGAAAACACTTCGCGACCATGAGCGACATCATTCCAATCCAAAACTGAGATAGGTTTATCTTATCAATATCTATACTGTGATAATCCCGTTCTTCAATCTCGGTAACACATTATATTTATCAACTGTCAAACAAAACTCAAAGTCCTCGTGGATGTTGAGTCTGTTCAGCCGCTTTACGTGCGAAGACTCACTTAAGAATTTTGACATATCCTCTTTCGCCATGTTGTAGAGGTGGCGTGCCGCCAGCGGTGCATCGCAATCCGGGCCTAAATAGTCTTTCAGTTTTTCCACCACCGCTCCAGCAAACAAAGTATCTTCTAAGTTCACGCGACCTTTCCAACCCGCGCAAACAATCAATACACTGTTTTCACCCAGCAAAAGATTTCTTACCACGGCCGTTAAATTTAAGAACGAACCGATGATTACCTGTTTAGCGTCTTTTGATTTTTCAATGGCTTGCGTACCATTCGTAGTGGTGAATGCAATTTTTAGTCCGCGCACTTCCTCACCCATGTATTCAAAAGGAGAGTTTCCCTTGTCGAAGCCATCTACTTTTTTTCCCTCCCGTTCTCCAGAAGTGACAAAACCCCTCATTTTCATTTTTCGGCATTCTTCCAGGTCGGCAAAAGGCATAATAGAATCCGCGCCATTGGCCAAGGCCGTTACCATGCAGGATGTTGCTCGCAAGATATCTACTACCACTACCGTTCTATCCTGCACATTGTAAAGGTGCATGAGTTCGGGGCTCAAACAAACGTCAATAGTTTTGCTCATTTTTTTTCAGTTAGTAGGCAAGGTTTTGGATACCGTTCGCAGTTTCTGTCTAAGTGTGAGGCCGAGTTTGGACTCCCTTTCAATAGTGCTTGACACCAATCTTCACATGCGAGTTCTTTTAGGCCTACCTTGTATCTTGCAATACCACGATTGTGGTAAGAACTATGATGTTCGTGGTTTAGGTTGATCGACTCATCAAAATCTTTAATTGCCAAGGCGTAGGAATTTCTTTTTAGAAAAAATGTGCCACGTTTAAAAAAGTAGTGAAAATTTTCTTTTTCCAGTCGAATGGCGTTACCGTAATAGACTTCAGCATTTGTTTGATTGCCCGCGCGTTCAAACAGGTCGCCTAATTGGAAGTGATACTCCGCTTCGTCAGGCAACTGTTTGACCAGTATCAAATAATCTCGGATCGCGTTTTGAAATAGGTTGAGGTGCGTGAACGTGACAGCGCGATTATAGCGATAGATGGTCGAAAGTGAATCAAATCCAACAAGTTTATTAAAGATAGGCAGTGCTTCTTGGTACTTGCCTTTTCCCATTAAGTGCAATCCTTTTTCGTTAAGTTCTACTTCTTGACCCTTAGTTGTAAAGGGTGACCATAACGTAATTGCGGTGGCAATAACCCAAGAACGAACAATCGACTGAAAAATCACACAAATGGGACTTTGGTTACAATTGCTTTGAGACCCTTACCCCGCACATCTACAAATATCTCAGTGCCCACTTTTGAGTTCTCAGTGGTGACATACCCAAGGCCCACCCCCACGGATAGCATAGGCGATTGCGTGCCGGAGGTCACCTTGCCGATCACATTTCC
>DHLV01000035.1:14946-24241 GCA_002405445.1 Flammeovirgaceae bacterium UBA4659
GGAGTTGGTAAATTCTTTCGTGAACTTGGTAATCCATCCCAAACCTGCTTCCAAAGGCGAGGTAGTGTCATCGATATCATTTCCATATAAGCAAAAGCCTTTTTCCAAACGCAGCGTGTCGCGTGCACCCAAACCAATTGGTTTGATGTTTCCAGAAGCACCTGCTCTAAAAATTTCATTCCATACTTTTTCTGCAGATGCCTTGTTCACATAAATCTCAAAACCACCTGCACCCGTGTATCCGGTGTTGCTCATTACCACATCCTTCACGCCCGCAAATTCGCCAATGGCAAAATGATAGTACGGAATCGAGGATAGATCAGTAGCCGTTAACTTTTGTAATACGCCAACAGCTCTTGGCCCTTGCACAGCAAAAAGGCAACTGTCTTCCGAGATATTTGTCATCTCTGCGCCTTTGGTATTGTATTTTGCAATCCAGTTCCAATCCTTTTCAATGTTGCCTGCATTCACCACCAGCAGGTAGTCGTTTTCTTTGATTTTGTATACAATCAAGTCGTCAACAATACCACCTGTTTCGTTTGGCATGCAGCTGTATTGTGCTTGTCCGTCTATCAATTTGCTGGCATCATTGCTGGTCACACGCTGTATTAAATCCAATGCGTAAGTCCCTTTGATGGTGAATTCGCCCATGTGGCTCACATCAAATACCCCCACGCCATTGCGCACGGTCATGTGTTCTTCTATGTCAGATGAATAACGAACGGGCATGTTGAAACCAGCGAATGGCACCATTTTGGCGCCCAGTTTTTCGTGCACATGCTGCAGCGGTACTTGTTTGATTTCCATAAGAATTAACTTGGCAGCAAAAGTAATGATCGAAAGCCAAATTGTTGATGGCTTTTTGTAATAAAACTCTACGCACCTTTTTGCTCGTAGTGGGTTTTTTGATGAATAAAATTAACTTGCGTCTGTACGTTGCTCAATAAAAAACAGACTTCTATGATCATCAGATATACAAGAAGGCAGTGCTGGTTGATCACAGCGGGTTACGAATCTGTAAAAACTACCTCTGAAAATGAAAATTTCTGAGTCAAAATCATTGAACATCAAAGATTGGTCACCCGAAGACCGCCCGCGCGAGAAGATGTTGTTGAAGGGCACCTCTTCTCTGTCGGATGCGGAGTTGATTGCAATCTTAATAGGATCTGGTACCGCCAACGCCAGTGCGGTAG
Source organism: Flammeovirgaceae bacterium UBA4659 (assembly GCA_002405445.1). Lineage (GTDB taxonomy): Bacteria > Bacteroidota > Bacteroidia > Cytophagales > Cyclobacteriaceae > ELB16-189. The sequence goes on from DHLV01000035.1 coordinate 16,140, forward strand.
AGGTAGCGAAAAAGGTTTTGTCTGCCGGCCAAAATAACCTGCATGAATTAGCCAAAATGGGAGTCAAGGAATTGATGAAAGTAAAGGGTATTGGTGAGGCAAAGGCCATTACCATAGTGGCTGCATTGGAGTTAGGGCGCAGGCGCAGGGATGTGGATGCTGCGGAGAAGCCCAAAATCGGCTCCTCGAAAGATGCATATGAAATCCTGCGGGGCGATTTGATCGACCTGCCGCGCGAGGAGTTTTGGATATTGTTGCTGAACCGCGCGCACCGGGGCATCAAAAAAAGGCGTATCAGCGAGGGCGGTGTTTCGGGCACCGTGGCAGACCCAAAGGTGATTTACAAGATGGCGCTGGAAGAGTTGGCAAGCGCAGTGGTGGTCGCACACAATCACCCATCAGGTAATTTGCAACCGAGCCAAAATGATATTGACCTTACCAAGAAATTGAAAGAGGCCGGCAAGTTTTTAGAAGTGCAATTGCTCGACCATTTGATTGTAGCCGGCACAAAATACTTTAGTTTTGCTGATGAAGGATTTTTATAAAGAATTGATGTGAAGACAAATCGAATCATTGGCATTGCTGTGTTTGCGCTGCTGGCTACCATTGCTTATTACTCGTTTATCGATAATGACTCAGCAGAGAAGTACGCACAACAGATTCTTAAAGATCGACAAGAGAAAGACTTGTTCATGAAGTCGAACGAAGGGTCTCCGTTTGTAATGGATTCAGTCGCGTTTAAGCCCCTGAAATATTTTGCACCCGATGTGCGTTACCGAATCATTGCTAACCTTGAGCCTGCCACCGAAAAAAAAGTAGTAGTGCTGCCCACCAGCGATGGGTTGGAAAAAAGATATTTACCCTATGGTTATGCTTCCTTTTCGCTGGACGGAGAGAACTGTAAGCTTTTGATTTTGGAAGTGATGGATGCCGGACCTTATCGAGGCACGCTGTTTTTGGCTTTTGCCGATGCCACCAGCGCCAATGAAACGTATGGTGCGGGGCGTTATTTAGATGTCAAAAAGATACCCGGTGCAACCACTATCACATTGGATTTCAACGAAGCCTATAATCCTTACTGCGCCTATGCAGATAGTTTTTCGTGCCCCTTCCCACCGAAAGAAAACATTTTAAAAGTGGCGATTAGGGCGGGCGAGATGAGTTTTCATTAATCTTTGTTTCCCTTCCATTCAAAACCTGTTTGCAAGATTTCATTTTTGAGCATCTACCACTACTTTTGGTACCATGCGACAACAACTGCTCAGCGAAGGAGCCAAAGAACTCAGTTACGAAATCCGCGAGATTGTAAAGAAGGCAGAGCAAATCAAACAACTCGGCCAAAAGATCTACTGGGAGAATATTGGCGACCCTATTCAAAAAAAACATGTCATTCCCCAGTGGATTCGCGAGATGATAGCTGAACTTGCCATGCAAAATGATAGCTACAGCTACTGTCCCTCTAAGGGCATTTTAGAAACGCGCCAATTTTTGGCGGCACAAAACAACGCTCGTCACGGTGCACAAATCTCGCCAGACGACATTTGCTTTTTCAACGGACTGGGTGATGCCATCGGCAAAGTCTACCAATACATAGCGCCTACCTCGCGCATCATCGGTCCATCGCCTGCCTACTCTACCCACTCAAGTGCCGAGGCCGCGCATGCGGGTCACCAGCCACTCACATACCAACTCGATCCGCTCAATAATTGGTACCCCGATTTAGACGACCTCTACAACAAAATAAAATACAACCCGAGTATCGTGGGGATTCTAATCATCAACCCGGATAACCCCACCGGCATGGTGTATCCGTTGGAGACCCTGCGGAAGATTGTGGCCATGGCGCGCGAGTTCAATTTGTTTTTGATCAGTGATGAAATTTACCTGAACATAACGTACAATGGTGCGCGGGCTTATTCGCTTGCCGAAGTGATTGACGATGTGCCCGGCATTGCAATGAAAGGGATTTCAAAGGAAATGCCCTGGCCAGGTGCGCGTTGTGGTTGGATGGAGTACTACAACCGAGAAAAAGATGCAGACTTCAGCCGCTTGTGCAAGACCATTGACGATGCCAAAATGATTGAAGTGTGTTCGACCAAACTGCCGCAGCTGGCGATTCCAAAAATTTTGGGCGATAGCAGATTCACAACCTACCGGAATGAGACAAACGAGAAAATAGGCAGGCGCAGCAAAATCATTGCTGATATTCTAAGGGTCATTCCGCAGTTGGCATTTAACCAAACCTATGGCGCTTTTTACAACACCATTATTTTTCGCGAAGGTGTGTTAGCGCCAGGACAAAGAATGAGCATCAAGAATGATGCTATCAAGGCATTGGTAGAAAAGTGGACGGAAGAAGAAATGCCCCTCGACAAACGATTTGTGTACTACTTGCTGGGTGCAACGGGCATTTGTGTGGTGCCGATCTCTTCTTTTTGTTCAAGCTTGCAGGGTTTTAGGGTTACTTTGTTGGAAGAGGATGAGACAGAACTTGTGCGAACATTCACCGCCATGCGAGATGGCATTGAAGAGTACTTGCAATCGGTTTAACACGTAACATCGTTGTTACGTTCGCTAGCCAGTCAAGGGAGAGTCTGTCGTCAGTGTTTCAATAAAGGAGTTGAACATTTTAGCCTATGGTCGGTGTTATCACCGACCATACTGTTTACTCATGAACAAACTGATAGATTTTGAGTATCTTCCCAAATGTATCGGGGGATTGAGTTCTTTACCGCAACGTGTCTTAGCTGGCAACCACTCTTGCGGCCTGACGAGAGGAAAGATATTTTGATGGAGAGCCTCAAGTTCATGGTAAATGACAAACGCATTTGGCTGTATGGATTTGTTATCATGCCGAACCACATACATTTGATGTGGCGAAGGCAAGATGTTTGGGTAGAGAAGAGCACAGAGCAGATGTTTCTCAAGTTCACTGCGCAACAAATCAAGTTTCGTCTGATCGAATCTTCGCCTACGGAGCTGGAGCAATACCGCAGCACGCAAAGCGACCGGATATACCATTTCTGGGAGAGGCGGCCTTACAAGGCAACGATGTACAACCGCAAAGTGGCGCATCAAAAATTAGACTATATGCACCAAAACCCCGTCAAGGCAGGGCTTTGCGAGTATGCAGAAGATTACAAGTATTCATCGGCTAGGTTTTATGAATTGAACCAAGACGATTGGGGTTTTATCACACACTGCGAAGAGCATTTGTGATTTGGTGGTAAGCGTGGTCGGTGACAACACCGACCATAGGCTAAATCTCGAAATCAAACTTTACTCTTTTTTCCATGAATGATTTTTTTTGGATAAAGCATAAACTATGCGCAGGCTATTAATTCGCGCTATGAATCGATTATCTATCAAAGAGGGTAGAAAGGATTTCTCAACCATCATTGTTTGATCATTCAATTGATGCATTTTTGTCAACTTCAATAGCTTGCATTACTTACTCGTTAACTAACTGATAATTTTTACGCAACGCCTCTAACAACTCTCGATTAGCATTTTTATAGTCCAGGTAGTGTAATTGATTTGTGCCACGTATAATTTGTAAATATTGTGAAACAATACCCGAAGATTCAGAGCGAATAAATGATTTTTTATTTTGTAGACTAAAAGGTGCTTCTGCAAATGAGTCTATTCTGATCAAATCAGGAATTGTAAGCTGACCATCATTTGAAACCTTTTCCTGCCATTTATAATCAAAATAATCAATGCTTTCTCTCCTTATAAAATTATCTACAAAATGGAACTCTTGCTCATTTCTAATTCTTACACGATTAATAGCGACAGAGTACTTGCCTACGGCATTTTGAAGTTCCTTATTTTTATAAAATCTGAAATTATTTGAGTTTTTAAGTTGTAGAAGAACTCCATCTTGAGGCTCAAAAAGCACAGTACTTACCACTTGATTGGTCCAAAAAGCGGCTCTTCCAAATCTAGATCCGAGATTCTCTAAACTGCTATCTCGCATAAAATTTCTTAAGTAAACCATTTGTTTTTCTTTTTTCAATCGTAATTCAATCTTTTGCTGAACAATAATTGAATCTGATTTTACTTCCTCGTATAAGCTTTCTGCCAGTTCCTGTGCTTGATTATTTTCAGAAATATTTTCTCTAATGTTCTCTGCTATAAACCCCATGCTTACGGCCACAAAAATCATAAGACCTTCGAGTAAATATTCTTTAAGGGTTTTCTTAATTGTGTTCGCGGAATGTTCGGCTTCCATGGGATCAACTTTTTTTTTGTTGCGAAAGTAAGCGACTAAAAAACCAATTAGGAGATAAAGCAGTATTTTTAAAATGGTATTTAGTAATTTTTTATTCATGTTTCAGATGGTATTCTGCTCTGCGAGTCAGTTGTTTCCATCATTTATTCATTTTCAATCATCTCCAAAATCTTAACTCCTCTCTCCTGCATATTTTTGATTTGAGCTTTGATCGCGGCTCTTGTTGCCACAATGGAGCTCATCTGTAAAATCATTTGGTCAACTACTTGCGTATTATTTTTTAAAGATGGGTTATAGTCTAACTTGATTATCGTACCAGTATTTTTATCTACTGTGTTAAAAAAAGCAAGAGGATCAACCACTTGATTATACAAATTCCTGAATTTATCGGCAGTAATTTCAAACTGATCCTCATAATATCTTAATATTTGTATTTGGTTGTAATAATCTACGATCTCCTTATTTAAACCGTTTTTTTTAATTAATCTAAAAGAGCTACCGTATTTCATTTCATCAAAGGTTGACGTAACAACTATGCTAATTCGTTGCCTCTGCGATTGTCTCGACCAATAGTAAAAATTTGCCGTGCTTTTTATCGGAGGAGGTGTATTTAAAAGAAGCATCAGGCTGTCTGCAATTAAATTTTTTTGATCAATGAGTTGTATCTGTTTTTCAAAAAACAATTGATCGGCTTTCAAATCAACTCGCAAGGAATTTAAAAATTCATTCTCCAACTTACGCTCGCTGATATTTTCTCTGATATTATCAGCAATAAAGCCCATGCTTACGGCTACGAAAATCATGAGGCCTTCGAGTAAATATTCTTTAAACCTCTTTCCTCCTACCTTTCGTGAATTAGTTGCTTCCATTGATATCAATTAAAGATTCTTATTACTCTAAAAATTTGTATAAAACAGAATAATGCTATTATTTACTTTCTATATCATATTGCTCATTCAATAAGTGCATTAAATTTTTTGCTTGCATTTGAAGCTTCTTCATAAGTTCTATTTCACTTAACCGAATCCGTTTTATTGCATTGGCAGGAACATGCAAAGCATTTAAATCCTGGGAAGTAAAATCCAATAGAGGGTATGATTCAGCTAGTCTTTTAATGGTTAATGTCTGCGTCATTTTATCATAGACATAAGCATCGGCAATCTTAAACACTTTTTCCTTTATCATATTGATGTTTTGTTGCTCTAAATCTTGCAAATCTCTTAATTCGTTATACGTTCGCGTGTACTGATTTAAACTATCAACAACTACTCTGCTATTTACCAATCGAAAACCCCCTGAATTTTCTAACTGTTTATTGGTTCCATCTACTCGATAAAAGAAATTTTGACGTGGTAACGCGCGGAGATAATAGTATATATCATTGGTCTTTGTTCTATTTTCCTTTAACAGGTAAAAGAGGGAGTCATAATGAACAATGTCATCTTTCTTAAATTCAATAATGCGATTTAACTCGCTTGTGTCAGCTCTTAAATCTTGATACATGGAAAACATGTATTCATTTCCTTTCTCGGTATCATCTATTTTCTCTAATATTCTCCGCAATAAACCCCATACTTACCGCCACAAAAATCATGAGGCCTTCGAGTAAATATTCTTTAAGGCTTTTCTTAACGGACGGAGTTTTACCTTGTTCCATTGGCTATTCTTTTTTTAAATGATATTCTTTATTGATTAGCGTAAGCAATCGTTTCGCCTTTTCATTCCGTTCGGAACCCCATTTCGCTAATAAATGCAAGGAACCATAATAATATTGAGCTGCCATCAAAAATTCATTGATTACTTGATGATCATCAATAATCAGTTTGGTGTTGATCGGCTCTTTTCTGTCTTTGAAAATTTGCAGCATTGTTTTGGCATCAAAAATTTTATTGGCAAGACTAATATATAAGTTCGCCCTGTGGTCAGTAATATCATTTTGAGAGCTGACTATTTTGAACGAGTTGTAATAATCAGAAATGCTGTCGGCCACATTTCTATGCTGAATTAAGCGAAGATCACCGGAAGATTTCATTTGATCGTAAGTCCCTTCCCTAAAAATAAGTCTATCAAATTTTACAGTAATCAGTCGAGCATAATAGGAAGCTTTGTTGGTATTCTTTTCCTTTTTATCGCTACTTAGAATATCAATCAAAGAATCAAACATGAGTAAGTCCTGGGCTAATTTTTTCCTGCTATTTGCATACATTAAAGTATCAAATTGTAGATCTGACATCATATTTTGCATGTAAACATGTTCTCTTTCTTTTTCTGATAAATACTCGCGTATATTCTCGGCAATAAAGCCCATGCTTACCGCTACAAAAATCATGAGGCCTTGCAACAAGTATTTGATAAACATCTTTTTCTTTGTACGGATAGGACGATTTTCTTTCATGGAATTAATTGTTATTGATCTGATAAAATTTATCTTTTACTTTTTAGAGTCTGTCTTTCTTTGCTGTGCTAAACGCAATAAGTTTAATACGAAAGTTGCGGAAAAATTTGGGCAAAGGTACTATCTACTTAATGGTAATTGATTGATTGTAGGGCATCTCTAAAAACCCGTTTTAAATTTTTTCACGTCTTAGTTTATCGAATTTTTTCTTTGCAATCTTAAAAAATAGTGATGAAGGGCTCTTTTGGCTTTTTCCCTTCACCCTTGGCAGGATGATGATTGACCATTTGGTCACGCTATCGGCCATTCAAGTTCACTTTTATCTGCGTTAACCTGAATAAATTGTAGGTGAGGTTCATTAAACCAATCGTTGCTTTGGCCCTCACAAAGTTTCGGCATCGGATATACATTCGGTTCATCGAGTTGGTCATGAACCCAAAAATGTGCTCCACCCTTGCCCTTGTCTTTGATTTCTTCTTGTTGCTCTTTTGCTGCGCCTTGGTAAGGGGTTTATTGCGGTATCCTTTTTCATGGATCATGGAGGTCATATTTTTTCCGTTCAACTCTTTTTCAATTTTCTCACTCCGGTAAGCACTATCAGCATATACTTTTTGTCCGCGATCCCTTTTGTCAATCAATGATCCGATCATTTCACTATCGTGAACATTGGCAGGGGTTACTTTATAACCCGTAATGAGTTTGGTACGCGCATCGGCTTTCACATGGTCTTTATATCCATAGAGAGCTTTGAAAAACCTGTTTCTAAATTTTCATTTTCATTTTTTTGGTTTTTTTGATCGGGTGCGGGTGGTTTTGTTCGGTTGAAGTTCATTTCGTCCAATTTTTCATCTCCAGTTCGGTTGGTTTTTTGCCAACCGGGCACACTTATCCCACCAATGGTTTCTGTTTTAACAAAAACGATGCCCTGCATACATTGTAGATGATGCACCACATGTCGAAACGGAGGGCGTTCCTCATCTTTGTCTTGGCGGCAAGCACGGTTGCTTTCAGCTTCTTTTTCATGAAGGCGAAGGGGTGTTCCACCGAGGCACGAACGCTTGACTTTTGGCGGTTGCGCTTTTCCTGTTTGCCCGACAGTGCCTTGCCCCGGACCGCCTTGTCCAACACCCCGTAGTAGATGCCCATCCAGCGTGCCGCGCGCTTCTGCTTTTGTTCCGGGTAGGCCTTGTCGGCCCAGATGCTTTTCTCGTCACCGCTCAGCACGTTCTCCAGTTCGGTGCTGTCGTGCACGTTGGCGGGCGTGAAGCTGCGCTTGCGGATCAGCTTGCTGCCCACGTCCACACCGATGTGCCCCTTGTACCCAAAATGTTTCTTGCCGTTCTTTTCGGTACTGGTGGCATCGGTGTCCACCTGCGCGCTGGGGGACGCCTTCAGCTCCTCGCGCCTTTCCCTGCTCAGCGGCCTGTTGTCGCTGGCTATAATGGTCGCATCTACCATCGTGCCCTTTTTGAG
>DHLV01000035.1:24501-24856 GCA_002405445.1 Flammeovirgaceae bacterium UBA4659
ACGAACTGTTGAAAACTAAGCCGGTCGATGAGCTGGTCCTCCAGTTGTTCATCGCTCAGGCCAAAGGTGTGTTGGAGGAACAGCATCTTGAGTTTGATCTCGAAACTGATCGGGGGGCGGCCGCCTTTCCCGCCTTGGGTCTTGTCGAGCCCTTTCACCAAGCCCACCAGCGCTTGCCAGTTGACCAGTTTGTTTATCTCTGAAAGGGTGGCCACCGCCTTGCTTGTTTTTCTCCTGCGGCTGTAACTGAGTACCGCATCCATCAAGCTGAGTTGTCTGTTCTTTTTCTCCATGAACAAATTTAACAACTCGCTCACTTTTATCTGCTTTTACTCATGGGTTTTTCAAAGATCCC
>DHLV01000028.1:0-656 GCA_002405445.1 Flammeovirgaceae bacterium UBA4659
CCGCCTGCTGGATAAGCTCCGGGGTTAGTGTGCTATCTTGACTACACGATGAACTAAGATCGATTTACCCGACCGAATCTTCAAGAGGTATACGCCATCTGGATAGGACGAAATATCAACTTGCGTTTTCAGAGTGATTTGGCTGGTTCCCATTTTTAGAATCTGCCCCGACACCGAAATTAACTCGACTTCATCAGGCATTTCGTTGCCAAATTCAATTTCAAACTTGCCCGAACACGGGTTGGGATAAGGGTTCAGTGATTGCATTTCTGGTAGCCCTGTAATAACAATATTGACCAGTTGACAGACTTTTGCCGAGTAGCACGTATTGGTACCCTCAAGACATATTTCATAAGATCCAGGCTCAGCAAAATCGTGCGTCAAAGAAGTGCCTTGAAACTGGCTACCATCACCTAGCGTCCAGTTTAAAGTTGTTGTATTACTCGCCTGAGCTACTAAGATTACCGATGTTTCCTCAATTTCAACCTCAAACGAAATAAGGGGGCGTTGGCAAACCGTCACCTCCCGGCAAGCAGTCGACACCCCGCATTGATTACTAACGGTCAAGCAAATCGTATAACTGCCCTCAGTTGCAAATGCAAATGTGGTTGATTGACCACTTGCCATACCCCCCCCGAAGTTCCACTGATAAACGT
>DHLV01000028.1:811-5294 GCA_002405445.1 Flammeovirgaceae bacterium UBA4659
TTCCACTGATAAACGCCATTGGGGACTTCAGCAGCCGAGGTTGTCACATGCAGTTCATCAGCGGATATGTTGAATTCCGAAATTGGCTTTGGACAAACTATCTGCACAGGATAATCACGCGTGATTGCCTCTCCGCAAGCATTCTTGAAGATAGCCGTGATCGAGTAAATACCTTCGCTTTCAAAGATATGGGTTGGCTGAAGATCGCTTGAACCACTTCCGTCACCAAATGACCAGGATGCCGACACTACACTGTTAAGATCACCGGAGAAGGTAATTGTCCGTCCATTGATATGAGGTGAAAGTGACACTTGCGGAAGTTCACAAACCATGATCTGGCGGCACAATGTTGCCGCCAGGCAACCATTTGTTTGACGTAAGCACACTTCATAGCTACCGGTTTGAGAGTAGGTGTGGCTTGGTGCGTTCGAAGTACTTTCATTTCCGTCTCCGAAAGTCCAATAATGCAAGACGACAGCCTGCGCATTCGGTGTAAATTGCACCGAAAGACCATTTTTAACAACTTGCCAATCTGGACTTGGCTGGTCGCACGTAATGGTCACGGTTTTGCATATTCGCGATTCACACAAATCATCAACGCTTGCGCACACCTCGTAACTTCCTGGAGATTGGAAGACATGAATGGCTTCCTTTCCAGAACTGGATGAGCCGTCTCCGAAATTCCAAATCACCTGATTAGGTGTATTCAATCCCACCGTTATTTTATTGGCAACAACAGCCATCTCAAAATCAACAAGAGGCTCTTCGACTTCAATCAATATCTGCTTTGAATTTGAACATTCGTTGGTAGTACCCGTAACAGTATAAGTTGTAGTGAACTGTGGAGATGCAATAGGATTGGACACGGATGTACTGGAGAGCCCATTTGCTGGAAACCATTGAAATTCATCGGAACCATTGACTGCTAGTTGAAGTGACTGACCCTTACAGATTGTTCCCTGTTCAATGTTCGTTTGAAGGGTGGGAGCGGCCCGGTTGCAAATGCCGTCAGGCGAGAAAACGTTAATGTGGTAATTCGCTATATTTGTTAGATGATCATCTGTTGCCATGAAAGCCAACCGACCACAGTTCATTTTCGAGATCGCATGACCTGATTGATCGCCCGGTAGGGACTCTAAACGCACTGATTGCAACAATCCGGAAAACGAGATGTGAAATGCTGCAGCATCTCGACCACTAATGGCGGGAAGCCCTACCAGATTATTACTCTTGGAATCGAACACACCAAAACCCTCCACCGTGCCGGCCGCCCAAATGCCTGAGTCGGTGTTATCCGGCACAAAATCACTAATTTCAATTCCGCGCAGATGACGAATCCACTCCAATGTCCCAGACAAACTCCATTTCGCAAAAAATGACTCTCCATCAAATCGATCGTAAGATATGCCATTCTCCATGACAGCTGAGGTTGTAACCACCTCAGGGACTGCAAGTTTCCAACGTGCTATGAAGTAAACTGCATTTGATGCTGCATCGAAGTGCATTCTGTCCACATAATGGCAGATTCCTTGCATGTTTAATAACGGGCCGCGAAATGCCGTTACCCAACGGTTGCCCTCAAGTACGGCTAAAAACAAACGACCTCGATTTTCATCTGCTGCCATAGCCAAATTGCCAAATTTCAAATCACTGGATCGGGGCTGGAATCTTTTATTTTGAATACCTATCAGGGCAATTCGATTATTGTCAATGATGGATAGTTTTGGGCCGGCCGGCTCAATCATATCAACCCAAGGCGGACGCAACTGAGTTTTGTAGGGCTCATCTGTTTCAATGAAAGCTGAAGTGCGGAATAGACCTTGATCTGAAAAGCGTAAGACCTGATAGCCACGCCATGGTTCGGGAACGCTCACCCAATTCTCATCTGCCGCCATTACACTAGAGGTACCATAAACCATACCCACAGTAACCCAATCACCATTCTCCAAAAGTTTAAGATCGGTTGGCACAAAGCTTACTGATTTAACATGCCACAAAAGTTCTCCATCCTTGGTATATCGGTAAATACCCTCTGGCTGGGCAACCAAAACCCCTTGATCAGCAGTTACCGCCAGCGAACTCCCATACCCTCCCACCTTTTCCGCACGTTTTTCCCACACCAGACCTCCTTGACTATTGATCTTTTGTAATCGAAACACGATACGGCTCACTTTTGTAGAATTTGGAGGGAATTCCTCGAATAACATATCATACCCGGTTTGGTAGAGATTGCCCTGTTGATCAAATTCAGAGTCCAAAACTTCAAAATTAGAATTGGAAGTTTGACTATGTTCGTTACAAAGGGCAGCTGTGCTCGCGGTGGCAGGCGCTGTGACATAGATTACAGTGTCGCGTGTATTGGTGCATCCAGCCAAATTCTGGGCCGACAACCGGATCGTTTTCCTGCCCAAATCGGCATAACTAAACGAAGGAGGTGTTGCCCCCGATAATTGCCTTCCATCTCCCAGATCCCAATTAATATCCGAGCCCGTGGAGTTACTGCTCACAGTAACGGTTTCGTTCAGTAAGAACCCATTGGAATTGATCGATACAGGTGTGGTAGGCTGTGGGATATAAGCTAAATCAAAACTTTGATCGTCAACAATGGGGCAGGGCAATAGTGCCTCCAGGGTAAATGATGAATTTGAGGAGAGAGGCTCAAAATCAAACGTAATCGGACCATTTACTCCTTCTTTGATGTTTTGAAAGGGAATATTATTACAATTGTAGTACACACCTTTTAATGAGTTTTGAATAGTGATCGAAATTCGTTGCCCTTCGCACCCAACCGAAGGCTTGGTAACGATCATTTTGTGATCCGAGGGGATAATCGTGATTGGCACTTGAATGGTGCGCGAAACCTCGCCACAACCATGCGACCGGAATGCCTTTATTGTAAGAATTGAAGATGTTGTGAGTCCCCCGGAAAAAACGAATGCTGGTGACTGTTGTGCATATTGAATTGTTGGCGATACGGATCGCCCATCTATTTCAAAAGAGTAAAAAGTACCGTTTTCGGCACCGATCAGGTTACCTCGAAACTCAAATCCTGAACAGGCAAGGGTGCCTACTGCGGCCTCAAATGGAGCGGGCACACTTGGAATATAGATGTTGATCGATTGCGTTTGCACATCGACATAGCTGTTTCTGAACACCTTCAGCGACACTGTGTGGTCTCCTGCGCGTGAAAAGGTGTGGATTAAGTTATAATCCGAGCTTACAACTTCATCGTTAACAAGCCACTGAAAGGAATCAGTGGACAAGCCGTGGTTGATGAACTGTGCAGGAACATTGGGACAGATCGTCCCCGCTGGAATAGCAAAAGAAGCGAGAGGCAGCGTAGCACCAATGCCTGAAACCGTTTTTCCAAAGTATCCATAGCTTCCCGCGAGCCAGCCGGTATTGGCAGAAATAAAGAAAACATCGACTAGACTTGAAGGAAAAGACTGCTGGACCAATTCCCAGCGATTGCCTCCGTCTTCGGTAGTATAAAGCCGGTTTTCATCTAGCAAATAGCCATGAGTTGCATTCCTAAAGTATAGTCGACCTTTTATTTCAAATGGATTTTGTACCCACGTGGTGCCACCGTCTGATGTGTGGAACACTGCTACTGATGTACTAACCATGCCCTGCAGCGAATTGAAAAAGTGTGCACTCTGTAAGACAGAATTTGTTGGTTGCGGCATACTCGTCCAGGTAAGTCCGCGGTTGCGCGTGATTCTTAATGACTGCTCACCCACAAGAATTGCCGATTCACTGTCGACCGGTTTTATTTCACGAAATACTTCATCAATTTCATCAAATTCACGCAGTGTCCACGTTTCTCCACCATCAATCGTAACTACCCGATGTCCATTAAAGCCAACCGCTTCTCCTTTTTGAATATCGAAGAAGTGCATATCAACCAAGAAATTGTCGAGATAAGGCCCCTCACGTTCTCCCGAATAGACCAACCTCCATGTTAGGCCGCCATTATTGGTTTTGGCAATGACATCGTATGATCCACCCAAGTATCCCCCGCAAATAAAACCTGTGTTCTCGTTAACAAACAGAACTTTTTGAAATGAGCTATATTGAAGAATAAAATTTTCGTCTGGACTCGAACCTGAAATGGCCATAGATGCCCAAGTATTCCCGCCATCAATACTCTTGTCAATTCCACCAGGCCTGACAACGTAGCCTGTGTTGGACGTTGGCCAACTCATTGAGCGAAAGTGTCTGTCAAACGGGAATGGAACGGTGGTGAATTGAGCCAAAGCATGGCGATTGGATAGCATCACCATACCAAAGAAGAGAAACAACAGCAGGAACTTGCGCGACATCGACCTCTAAATTTAATCAAAATCAGAAAACTATTTTACAAGCTTTGTAAAAATTGAACTCCCCAAACGATTACTTTCGTTCTATGCAGAATTCCAAAGTCTATTTCTGGTCCGTAACCGTTGCACTGGGCGGCCCTTGCCCTCGTTGGTGTTCTTCACCA
>DHLV01000277.1:0-4270 GCA_002405445.1 Flammeovirgaceae bacterium UBA4659
GGTGATTGTACACCCCGATCCATCTGTGCAGGTAGCTGTAATTAACATTTTGTATGATGTGGGCTCGCGTGACGAGCACCCCGATAAGACAGGCTTTGCGCACTTATTTGAACACTTGATGTTTGGCGGATCTAAGAACATTCCCAGCTACGATGAACCCCTTCAACTGGTAGGTGGCGAAAACAATGCATTCACCAGCACCGACATTACCAATTACTACCTCACCGTGCCGGCAGCCAACTTAGAAACTGGCTTTTGGCTGGAGAGCGATCGCATGATGAGCCTTTCTTTTGATCCGAATGTGCTGGAAGTGCAGCGCAAGGTGGTGATTGAAGAATTCAAGCAGCGGTATTTCAACCAACCCTATGGCGATGTATGGCTCAAACTTAGACCGTTGGCCTATACGGCACATCCCTATTCGTGGGCAACCATCGGCAAGGAAATCACCCACATTGAAAACGCCACCATGGCCGATGTGCGGGAATTTTTTTATACGCATTACCTGCCCAGTAATGCGGTGTTGGTTGTGGCAGGCAACGTAACAAAAGATCAGGTAAAGGCACTGGCGGAAAAATATTTTGCGCCCATACCTGCAGGAAAAAAGAAGGATAGAAAGCTACCCGCTGAGCCGCAGCAAAAGCAAAAGCGAATGTTAACTGTTGAGGCGAAGGTCCCCGCGAACGCGCTGTACAAAACCTGGCACATGGCTGGCAGGTTTAGTCCGCAATATTACGCCACTGATTTTGTGAGCGACATGCTCAGCCGCGGACAATCCAGCAGATTGTATCGACATTTGGTGAAGGAGCGAGAAATATTTACTTCAATCTCATCATTTGTAATGGGTACCATCGACCCCGGTATGCTGGTGGTGAGCGGGCGGGTAAAACCCGGTATATCACTTCACCAGGCAGAGGAGGAATTGGATGCAGTAGTGAGAGACTTTAAGGCAACCATGAGTGAACCTGAACTGGACAAAGTGAAAAATCAGGCACTGGCCACATTGGAGTTTGGCGAAGTAGAAGTGCTGAACAGAGCCATGAATCTTGCCTTTGCATCGTTGTCTGGCGATGCAGGGTTGATTAACAGAGAGGCAGACATGATCACATCTGTGCAACTGGCCGATGTACAACAAGCCGCCAGCGATGTACTGCGCGAGGAAAATGCCAGCGTGCTGTATTATCAAGCAGTCGATCACAACATAAATGACAACCAATGAAAATTCGCGTAGGTTTGGGTTACGATGTCCACCAACTGGAAGAGGGGAGGGATTTTTGGTTGGGCGGTGTGAAACTGCCGGCTCAAAAGGGCGCGGTAGGCCATTCAGATGCTGACGTTTTGATTCATGCAATTTGCGATGCGTTGCTGGGCGCTGCCAATCTGCGCGACATTGGTTATCACTATTCAAACAAAGACCCTCGCTGGCGCGGAATGGATTCAAAATTCTTCTTGAAAGATGTTGCCCGCATGCTCGCAGAAAAAGGCTGGCGTATTGAAAATGTGGATTGCACCATTTGCCTGGAAGCACCAAAATTGAATCCCCATATTGATGAAATGAAAGAAGTGTTGGCTCCACTCATGAATATATCCGTTGACGATGTTTCCATTAAGGCAACCACTACCGAAAGGCTTGGCTATGTAGGCCGCGAAGAAGGGGTAAACGCAACAGCAGTTGCACTCATCATCCACCCGTGAGCCTACAGATCATTCAAACCAAAGACGGATCAAACTCCCTTCTCAACACCGAGCTCAACGAAACGTACCATTCGGTGCATGGTGCACTGCAGGAGTCGCGGCATGTTTTTATTGAGCATGGCCTCCACTACTTGCAGAATAAATTTGGTCGCAAGGCGCTATCCGTTTTTGAAGTTGGTTTTGGCACGGGTTTGAACGCACTACTGGCGGCCGAGTTTGCCGAGAAGCACCACATAGCCATTCACTATTGCGCCATTGAGACGTTTCCACTTTCGTGGGAAGTGGCAGCACAGTTAAACTACGTGCGTTTGTTGGAGTGGGGTGATGCAATGGAAGCCTTTAAAAAGATTCATCTTAGTGATTGGGAGACAGAAGCCCAGATCACAAGATTTTTTGCGCTGCGAAAGATGAAAGGCAGTATTCACGATTATGTGATACCACAAAAATATGATTGTATTTTTTTCGATGCTTTTGCGCCAGAGAAACAACCGGAAATGTGGACTCGAGATGTTTTGGCCAAAGCAACACATGCACTGAATGATGGAGGTGTGCTGGTCACGTATTGCGCAAAAGGACAATTGCGCAGAGACCTCGCTTCGTTGAATTTGAAAGTGGAGAAGTTACCGGGCCCGCCAGGCAAACGTGAAATGACGCGAGCCACGAAAATCAACTAGGCAAGTGCCTCCACTTCCTCTACCTCCTCAGGCATCATCTTTTTAAACAGGTTTTCGATACCAGCCTTGAGGGTAACCGTTGAAGATGGGCAGCCCGAACAAGAACCTTGCAACCGCACTTTTACTTTTTTTCCTTCGATGGAGTGGAAGGTGATTGCACCGCCATCTTGTTCCACCGCTGGGCGGATGTACTCATCTAAAATGGTCTTGATTTTTTTGATGGTTTCCGTCTCTTCTTGTTGCTCTCCTTCTGGTGATTTAATATCCAAAATCAATTTGCCCGACTCTAGAAAGGTTTGGATGTGGCGTTTAATGGTTTCCTGCACCTCAATCCAATCCACATCTTCTTTTTTGGTAACGGTAATGAAGTTGCTCATGTAAAAAACACGATCCACAAAGGGGTACATGAATAATTCTTGTGCCAACGGTGCCGATTCTGCCGAAGCCGGATCAGGAAAGTCAAAGCTCATGCCCTCAGGAATCAAAATCTCATTCACCACAAATTTGAGCGAATTGGGATTGGGGTTAGACTCTAGATATATGTGTATTGCTTTTGGCGCAGCTTTCAACATAAAATTCATTCGATTTTTGAAAGAACAAAGGTAGGGAAATAAAGTTCAGGTAATCTTACAGATGTTTTACATCCCTCCAGTTATTGATAATAAAATCTTGGTGTGTTTTTGAACCTTCGCCCGTAAACACCAAATGGCCTCCCTTTTGCCCGGTCAGTTTTTCCCAATAATGTAAACCCTTAAAAAAATCCATGTTGATTGTTGCCGCTGATTTTATCTCAACCGGAATTTGAATGCTCCCCTCGTCAATCAAAACATCTATCTCGTTACCGCTGCCATCTCGCCAATAAAACAAATTGCTTCGCTTGCCTTGGTTATATCTATTCTTGATTAATTCCGTAATGATGAAGTTTTCAAACAATGGGCCGCGGTATCCGTGGTTAACCAATTCAGTCGAATTTTTAATTCCCAACAGATAGCAGGCTAAGCCTGTATCATAAAAATAAAGTTTCGATGTCTTTATCAGCCTCTTGTTGAAATTTTTGTAGTACGGAGGCAAGCTGTAGATGATATAGCTTGCTTGCAAAACCCCTAACCACGATTGAATGGTCTTATGATCAACACCTACGTCATTCGCCAAGTTGGTCAAATTAATTTGCTGACCAATGCGCCCTGCACACAGGTATAAAAACCGTTGAAACGTGACCAAATCAGCAATGTTTTTCACCAGCCGAACATCGCGCTCTACATACGTGCGCACATAGCTGGCAAACCAATCTTGTGGGGTAGTTCGATCATGCACAACGGAAGGATAGCCCCCCAAAAAAATATTCTCCTCTAACCCGCTTGGTGGCCTGGGGCAAATTTCAGTTTCGTGGATTGAAAATGGTAGCAAATCTAAGTAACCCACCCTTCCTGCCAGCGACTGTGAAATTGATTCTAGCAGCAGGAAGTTATTTGAACCCGTAAGGATAAATTTGCCTTTCTCATCGCTGGCATCTAAAATGCCCTGCAAGTAAGAAAACAGCTCGGGTGCTTTTTGAACTTCGTCTAAAATTGCCCCTGTTGGAAATGCTTTAAGAAAACTGACAGGGTCTGCTAAAGCAAGATTTCTATCGGTGGGGTTTTCGAGTGTGATGTACGGCTTGGCTGGGAAAAATGATTTGGTTAAGGTTGTTTTCCCACTCTGCCGTGGCCCTGTGATGGCTATCGCCTTAAACGATGTGCTTATCGCCTTTAACTGCTTTGATGAATCTCGGCTAATCATTCATGCAATTTGGGAATTAAATTCCCAATCTGCAAAGTATAATGATAATCAATTAGTTATAGCAATTTTTCAGCCTCTCCGAGCGAGTTTTCCCACTTGCTAACCACGGCAGTGGCCACACTGTT
>DHLV01000277.1:4534-10315 GCA_002405445.1 Flammeovirgaceae bacterium UBA4659
GTTGCCAGCGTGCCCGCAATCACTACCAACGAGGCGCGCGGAACACCCGCTATGCCTTTGCTGGTGAGCATGAGCACCAATAACATACTGATTTGGGTAGCTACCGGTAAATGGATGCCATACGACTGTGCAATGAACAGCGAGGCAAACGTCATGTACATCATGCTGCCGTCTAAGTTGAAGGAATAGCCAAGGGGCAACACAAAACTCACAATCTTGTCTTTGCAACCAAATTTTTGGAGCAGTTCCATGGTTTTTGGGAAAGCCGCCTCACTGCTGCTGGTGCTGAAGGCCAACAGAATAGGTTCCCTCATGGTGCGAAGCAATTCAATCACCCGCTTGCCGATAATTAGTGAGCCTGCCAAGGCTAACACAATCCATAAAATCAGCAAGCCAGAATAAAACTCGGTGATAAAAATCGAGTAGGTCTTTAAGATGCCAAGTCCTTGCTTCGCAATAATCGCAGTCATTGCACCAAACACTGCTACGGGTGCAAAGTTCATAACATAGCCTGTTACTTTTAAAATAACGTGGGCGATGGCATCCATCGCCTTGATAACAATTTTGCCTTGCTCGCCAATCGCAGCGGTGGCTACACCAAAAAACAGAGAGAACACCACGATTTGAAGAATCTCATTCTTTGCCATCGCTTCTACCACCGATGCCGGGAAGACGTGATATAAAAACTCTTTCAGTGACAACCCGTTGTGCGACAAGCCAATGTCAGTGCCGGCATCGGGCACGGGCAGTTTCATGGCAATGCCCGGTTGAAAAATGTTTACCAAAATCATACCCAGCAAAAGACTGGTGAGCGATGCGCCAATAAACCATAACAATGTTTTCCCACCAATACGACCAACGGAATTAATGTCGCCCAACTTGGCAACACCCACCACCAGTGTGGTAAATACCAGTGGTGCAACAATCATTTTAATCAAGCGTAAGAATATATCTGCCAGAATAGAAAACGGCTCAACTTTTTTGTCGCGGGCAGAGATGATGGCATCGCGTTCTTTGAGAATGGGTTTCTTCTGCTGCTCCAATTGAACTGAAGCTAGACTATCTTTTGTTTGCGAAAGCTGATGTTGTATTGCTTGAATGCTGACTTCAATTGCTTCGAGCTTTTTATTTTCATCAGCCACATAGCTTTTGTTGAGGGCAAAGCCAAGCCCAATGCCCACAATTAAGGCGATGATGATGTAAAGGGTGAGACGGCTTTTCTTTGTTGAATTCATCGGTTGCTCCATTTCCATAATTTTATAGCGAAGATGTCTTTGCAATTAAGACAAAATTGAACCAACTTCAATTTGTGATTGTTCAAATTGTTGGTACTTTTGAACATCCCATTCTCAAAAAATCTATGGCAAAAACGTTGAAAAAATCTAAAGAGCAAGCTTTCTTGAAAGGCTATCAAAAAATTGTAAAGGGGATACCAAACAATCCTGGTATTGTTCCAATTGGGGGTCAATGGCTCAATAAGGGTGATTTTTTCACAAAATTTTCGTTGTATAAGGACACCCAAAGCGTTACATCAACTGAAACTTCCATCCTTCGTTAAGAATGCCAAATTGGAAGGAGGTATTAGAAGAAATTCAATCTGAACAAGGCAGAGGAACACCCAATCCTTTAGATCATGTTAGGCGCAAGTACCTCGCGCTAATTGAAAAGAAAACAGGGCGAAATGTAATTGCATATTACTCAGGTTGGCTCCAGAAACCACAGAGTAGTGATACAATTGTAAACGATAAGGATAAGAATGCCTTGATGGTGAACATCCATAAAATGGATAGAACAAAAGGCCTCGATTTGATTTTACATACACCTGGCGGGGATCTGGCTGCAACTGAAAGCATTGTAGACTACATGTATTCAATGTTCGGTGAGAACATACGAGCGATTATACCTCAAATTTCTATGTCTGCTGGGACTATGATCGCATTGAGCTGCAAAGAAATTATGATGGGTAAGCAGTCTAATCTTGGGCCAATAGATCCTCAAATTGGTGGTGTTGCGTGTCAAGCAGTATTGGATGAATTCGAACAAGCAAAAAATGATATTAGAGCTAACCCAACTTCTGCCGCTCTTTGGCAAGTAATAATTTCAAAATACCATCCAACTTTTTTAGGAATTTGTCAGAATGCAATAGACTGGTCTGAAAAACTAGCTTTGGAATGGCTCATCAGAAATATGAGCAAGGCAAACATTAACCGCGCTAAGAAAATACTTAAAGAATTTGGAGATCATAAAACAAATAAGTCCCATGCCAGACATATCTCAAAACAAGCTTGTAAAGAAATAGGCTTGAATATAGTCAACATGGAGGACGATCATGAACTGCAAGACTTAATATTAACAGTCCACCATGCTTTTATGCATACGTTTTCAAACTCAATGGCCGTTAAGATAGTTGAAAATCAGTTTGGAGTAGCGTTCGTTGAAGCAATTCCCCTTCAACAAAATCAATCTTTCTTTGCCCAATAGAGAGAATTGTTTTTTATAGTTTAGAGTTTTTGCCCCGCAGCAAAAAATCCACCATCACTAAAGCAGCCATGGCTTCTACAATGGGCACCGCACGCGGCACCACGCAGGGGTCGTGGCGGCCTTTGCCCGAAACAATTGCCTCGTTGCCGTCTTTGTCTACGCTGACCTGGTCTTGCATAATGGTGGCCACCGGTTTGAACGCAACATTGAAGTAAATATCTTCTCCGTTGCTTATTCCGCCTTGCACTCCGCCTGAATGATTGGTGCGGGTGCGGATGCGGTCGCCATCGGCATAAAACTCATCGTTATGCATTGAGCCACGCAATTGTGTGCCCTCAAAACCACTTCCATATTCAAAACCCTTCACGGCATTGATGCCGAGCATTGCTTTGCCCAGCTCGGCATGCAGCTTGTCAAAAACGGGCTCGCCCAGCCCAACGGTAGAATTTCTGATCACGCCCGTGATGACACCGCCAATCGTATCTCGATCCATCCTTACCTGGTCGATCAGTGCAATCATCCTCTCGGCTGTTGCGGCATCGGGGCACCGCACGATATTATCTTCTGTCTTCGACAAATCCAGACCAGAATAATGGGGTGCCCGGATGTTACCTACCTGCGAAACAAATGCATGGCAACTGATACCACTTTGCTGCAGCAAAAGTTTTGCAACGGCACCGGCTGCTACGCGGGCTGCGGTTTCACGCGCTGAGCTTCTGCCGCCACCGCGGTGGTCGCGGATGCCATACTTCACTTCATACGTGTAATCGGCATGCGATGGCCTGAATGTGTTTTTCAGATGACCATAGTCTTTGCTGCGTTGGTCTGCGTTTTCGATCACAATCGCAATAGGGGCACCGGTAGATTTTCCGTCAAATACACCCGAAAGAATCTTGAAGGTGTCATCTTCTTTTCGTTGGGTGGTGATTTTGGATTGACCTGGTTTTCTGCGGTTCAGCTCAGACTGTATGAATGTTTCATCCATTGCCAAACCTGCCGGGCAGCCGTCTATCACAACACCAATTGCCTGACCATGACTTTCGCCAAACGTAGTAATCCTAAAAAGCTTGCCGTAGGAATTCAAAAGCTAAGTTGTGAGACGTGAGACATAGGCTTTGAGACGAAAAATATAATCCACCATCACCTTAAAGGTAAAGATTAGAACGCATCTCAAAAATAGTTTTGAAAGGAATTTTCAAGTATTTTGCTTTATTCAAGGTGTACCTTATAGCTCATACCCTGCAGGAGCCTGGTTAAAAAATCAAATGAGGGAGAACGGCCAAAGCCGCTGAAAATTCCAGGAAGGTATTCTTGCGATGAGTTCTACTTTTTAAATGCCAAATAGAGCGCAACTGCAAAGAAAAGGAAAGCCAACATATTCAAACTGATTTTTGCCAGGTTCGTTTCTGACATGGCTCGCAATTGGTTGTCGGTTGCATCAGCCCTGTCGTAAAATGAGCCCAGATCACTGCTTTCAATCGACTGGTTCTTTTGACTCTCGCCCACTACGTTTACCACTTGCTGCGACCGAAGGGTGTCATATTTCTTTGTTTTCGGATTGAAGAACACCCATTTGAAATAGTCTTTCAGCGCAAACGCGCCCGGCTCTTTCGGAATCATAAAGTAGTTGAAAGACTTGGTGCCCGTCACCCGCCCCTTATCGCGGTTGATACTCTGCTTTACGTTTGGTTCATAAAAGTCAAAACTCAAATTATTTTCAGCTTTTGGTTTTTCAATGGCGGATATGTTACCCTCGCCAAAGATGTTGAAATCGTACACCACGCTTTGACCGGTCTCCAGTTGGTTAGCGCCAATTTTTTCTTGCAGTTGGTATTCGCCAACAGCGACCTGGTCGCGCAGTGGGTGGGGTGGCAGCTCTTTCACCTTTACAGTACGTGGCTTGGAATAAAACGTCTTGTAATCTTCCTGGCGGTTTTGTCCGAAAAAAGACGGATTCTTGGCAACCTTGAATTTAATCATCTCCAAACCTACGCTCGGAAACGTAACGGGCTGCTTGTTGAGCGGATAAAACGTGGCCTGGTATATTTTATATTGTGTGTAGTTTTTATTGTTGATGGTGAGTGGCTCGCCTTCAATGCTCTCGATGTTGAAGTTTTCTTCCCAACAGTTGGCGGGTTTAATTTTTTTGAGAATATCAGCGAGTTGTCTTCCTAAGTCGTAAAATTGCATAGGCGCACGATTGTTGTCAGCAACCAGAAATGAAAGTGTAGCGGTGAATCCTTCTCCCACATACACTTCGTTGCTGCTTACAGTTAACGCCAACTGCGCTTCTTCTTTGATGTCAACAAATTCAGGGGTTCCGCGGTTGAAGAAATCCTCGGCTGGGTCGCGGTCAAAAAAGCTCCTGAAAGGGTCGTTTTGCTGAGTTTGCACGGGTGGCCCAACCTTTATTCGCCTGCCGTTTACATTATACATTTGGTCGTTCACTTTTATTTTGAAAGGCGGCACATTGATGATGCCCTGCTTGGTGGGTACGTAGGTCATTATTATGCTTTGCGATGAACTCATTTGTCCGTTGACGATGCTGGTTTGCGTTGACGAGGAGGTGCCGCGCTTGTGCAAGCCGGCTATGTCCGGAAAGTTGTCGTAGCTGCGGAGCCTCTCATTGTTGACGGTGATGGTGATCGTCCACGGTTGATTTTCACCAATTTCCTCGGGCCCCAGCAGAATTTGTACACTCTGGCTGTGGCAATAGTAAAACCAGAGCACCAAAAAGGAAGTAAAAAGGCCTTTAATCATAAAAAATTACGCATTGCAACAAGCACCGCAATACGTTGCGGACACAAAAGTAAAATCTTCTTTCTACTATAAAACCTGTTTTGTAATTTCAACGTTGTAAATCCAATAAAATTCTTAAAAAACGTTTTTTGAAGGATGAAGATGCTCAACTATTTTAAGACCATCCTTTCGAGGGTGAGTTTTGATGCGCGGCTGTTCGAGAAGGAGTTGCGCAAGGCCATCAAATTGTTGATAGCCGAAGAGTTACGGGAGCTCAGAAATTGGTGCTATGCCAACTATGGGAATCAGTACCGAGCCATTTTGAATCGGTGCTTTGTGATTGCGTAGAGAATTTTTTGAACAAAGAAAATCGAAAACCCCGCTTTAGCGGGGTTTTTTGTTGATGAGAGCCATCTTGCAACAGCCAAAATAGCATGAGCCACAATAAATGCCTACAATTCATCTGTGCCGTTCTTGTTGCTTCTCTTTGGGGATGCACAAAAGCCCATAAAGATTCTCGTGTTGGCAACGATAAACTTAGTCCTGCAACCAGGTATCTCG
>DHLV01000277.1:10514-10817 GCA_002405445.1 Flammeovirgaceae bacterium UBA4659
GTGGTCAGCGATTCGCTGCTAGATGCCGAACGTATTGCGTTGTTTCAACTTGAGTTAAAACTGAAAGACATGTTGAAAGAGTCACGGTTCGAAAGCATCGGCCATAACAACCTCGAAACCCTTTTGGGATTTCTAGGATTTGGAATGATGGACGGCATGAGTTTTCGAAAGGATTCCTCGATGCAAATATTTTATACGACTAAAGATCTTTTTCTAGCGTATGTTGGAGATGAGGATTCAGAGATTTCTTTCGAGAAAGTTCCGCCCGATACGTTGGCAAAAATTTTCATGAATGCATTCCAG
>DHLV01000278.1:0-1129 GCA_002405445.1 Flammeovirgaceae bacterium UBA4659
CAACAAACCGGTGTAAAAACAATATTGTGGCTTTCTGATTTTCCACGAGTGTTCAGGCACATGATGACGATGGGGGGAGTAGAAAACGTATACCTCAACACCAACGAACACTACCGCGCTGAAATCAATGTGCAGACACGCGATGCACGGTTTATAGATTGGTGCAAGGCTGCCTACCCACTGCACCAATACCAGCGTATGGCACCCATCATCGCAAAGCTGCGGAGCGTAAAGTCAAAGACAGAAATTGACTTGATGCAGATTGCCTGCAACATTACAGAAAGCGCTTTTCGCAGAGTGTTGACGTTTGTGAAGCCGGGTGTAAAAGAATTCGAGATCGAAGCCGAGTTTATTCACGAGTTCATCAAAAATGGGTCTTCAGGATTTGCTTACACGCCCATCATTGCCGCAGGTGGCAACTCGTGTGTGTTGCACTACATTGAAAACGACCAAACCTGCCAAGCTGGCGATGTTCTGCTGTTGGATGTGGGTGCAGCCTATGCCAACTACAATGCTGACATGACGCGCACCATTCCGGTTACCGGCAAGTTTACGCCCCGACAAAAAGCAGTGTATAACGCGGTGCTGCGGGTACAGCGTGAAGCCATGAAAGTATTGCGACCAGGCGTAGTGTATTTCGAGTATCATCAAGAAATACAGAAAATAATGGAAGGCGAACTCATCGGATTGAATCTGTTGAAAAAAGATGATGTAGAAAAGCAAAACCCCGAAAAGCCGTTGTTCCAAAAGTATTTTATGCACGGCACCTCGCACATGTTGGGGCTAGACGTGCATGATGTCGGTAACATGCACGCAAAAGTAACCGAAGGCCAGGTGTGGACCATTGAGCCCGGGATTTATATCCGCGAAGAAAAGTTGGGCATCAGGTTGGAAAACAACGTAGTGATTGGCGAAATAGAAAATGTTGATTTAATGAAAAATATTCCGATTGAAGCGGAGGAAATTGAGGAGTTGATGAATTCTTAATTTGAAAATTTGCCAATTCGATAATTTGTAAATGACAAAACCGAATGAATAAGAGAAGAAAGCTTGTCTTTAGTTTGTTATTAACTTTAATCGTTGCGCTGGCTTCTGCGCATGAGTTTTGGTTGCAGCCAAGAAAATACCG
>DHLV01000278.1:1233-2867 GCA_002405445.1 Flammeovirgaceae bacterium UBA4659
CGTTGGCGAAGAATTGAAATTCAACTTTAAAGTGGGAGAAAACTTTGAAGGAGAAGATTGGGATTTGAAACGGCACAAAGTGGAAAAGCTGGAACTTCACCAAAGTGCTAGGATCACCGACCTGAAGAAATTGGTAAAGGCAGACGGCCGCGACCGTATTACGCTGAAGATGAACGAAGAAGGCACGCAACTGGTGGCCATGCAAAGCAACTTTGCCTTTATTGAGCTCGAGGCAGAAAAATTCAACGCTTACTTGAAAGAAGACGGCCTGGATAACATTACTGAAATGCGCACCAAAACAAACACAGCAGACAAACCCGCAAAAGAATTTTACGGCCGTTTTGTAAAGCTAGTCGTGCAAGTGGGCAACAAAAAAACCGATTCGTTCAAAAAGATCTTGGGCTCGCCCATCGAGATTATCCCATTGCAAAATCCGTATGCCCTCAAATCGGGCGATTACTTAGAATGTCGCGTGCTGTTCAATGGCAAACCCCTTATCGACCAAATGGTGAAGGTGTGGTACAAAATAAACACCACCACCTTTTTACAAAACATGTATACCGAAAAAGATGGCACCGTCAAGTTCCCGCTTAGTAGCAAGGGCCCCTGGATGGTGAGCACCGTGAAGATGACCGAATCGAAGCTGCCCGGTGCCGATTACCAAAGCATGTGGAGTAGTTTAGTGTTTGAAATTCAATAAGATGATATGAACAATGTAATCTCTTCCAATGAAGCTCCTGAGCCGGTAGGCGCCTACCCTCACGCGCGCAAAGTGGGCAACCTACTTTTTTTATCGGGAGTAGGCCCTCGCAAGCGGGGCTCAAAAGAAATACCCGGTGTAACACTCGATGCCACTGGCTTGATTGTTAACTACGACATTGCCACGCAATGCCATTCTGTGTTCAATAATGTGAAATTGATCTTAGAAGCTTCGGGTTCGAAGTGGGAAAATTTGGTGGACGTCACCGTTTTTCTAACGAATATGAAGAAAGACTTCGCCACCTTCAATAAAATTTACGCTGAGTACTTTAAAGAAAATCAACCATGCAGAACCACAGTCGAAATCAATGCACTTCCAACACCCATCGCAATTGAATTAAAGTGTATCGCTACCGTCTGATTAGACTGAAAAACTCTCGCCACAGCCGCAGGTGCGCGATGCATTTGGGTTGATAAACTGAAAACCTTTGCCATTCAATCCATCAGAGAAATCGAGGGTAGTGCCCAGTAAATACAACAGGCTTTTTTTATCAACCAAAATCTTGATGCCCTTGTCTTCAAATACCTGGTCTGCGGGTTTGATCTCGGCATCGAAACCCAAATCGTACATCAGCCCAGAGCAGCCACCGCCCTTCACCGATACGCGAATATTCTCGTGATCTCCCCTGCTTTCTTCTCTGCGCAGGCTTACGATTCTATCTTTCGCTTTTTCCGTTACGCTAATCATATCATCAACAAATTACGACACTGGATTCAAGACAACACTAAAAACTGTAATTGTGTTCCTGTCGCGGCCATAATATAGCTTCTCTAATGCATCCAAAATATTGCCAGCCCTGAAATAGGAGGTATGAAGTTCGCTATCGTGCTTGGTTACCCACTGAATAGTATATGAGTTTTCTTTTTCCTTATAG
>DHLV01000278.1:3003-20058 GCA_002405445.1 Flammeovirgaceae bacterium UBA4659
GAGTTTTCTTTTTCCTTATAGTTCTGCACATAGCCCCACATCTTGCGCAGCGCGTCTACCTTGTCGGCACCCGTTTCCGAGTGAAACAAAAACGATTGGCTGTGGCGTGGGTTAATGGTAATCAAATCAAGTTTGGTCTTGCCATCGATGATACCGTACTCAAAAACGAGGTCGCTTGTGCGTAAACCTAAATAGTCTTTGATCTGCTGCTGGATGCGGGCGGCTTCTACGTGTACGTCTGTGGCGGTTTCAGTAACAATTATTGGCATAGCTTGATGATAAACTCATTCAAACAAATAAAAGTTGCATAGACACACAAAATTAACAGGTGCCGCTGCTTTAAACAAATCCGTCATTACCACAGTCATTTTTTTGACAAGAATGTGCGTGAATCCTCACAGACACCCCATTCAACTGACAACCACTCATTTTCCACTGATCTGCATATCATTTTTCATCGTCATCGGTATGGTCATTCCGCCCGGTAACTGCTCGCTCTCTTGAATGTGTGCTTCCCCCTGCAACGTTTGTAGAATTTTCGCTTCCAAAATCCACCCTGTTTTCGGGTCGATTGCTATCTGAGAAGTCATTGACCCGGCAAGATCGTACCTCATTTTCATACCGTTGTTTTCGATGTAAGCATCCTTGTTTTCGGTCGCTATTTTTGAATCACCTTGAATCAAAATACGGTCTGCAGTTTTTTCCGTGAGTTTATACACGGTTTCCATATTTGCCTCCATACCAGAGGCCAGTTTTGTGTTCACCGTCCATGTTTCGCTTTGCGCTACTGGCTTGTCAGGAAAAATTGCTGTTACCATTTCGATATTTCCCTTAAACGCATCTGCACCATACGCTTTCAAAATCTGATCTTTGATTTGTTTCAGTTGGATTTCCGGTATCTGAGGCAAATGCCCAAAAGCACCGTCAAAAACCAATTCAATATCTTTTACCTCTTTCACTTTGCCATTCTTCAGCATCCGTATCCGGAAAGGTTTGTCTTTCATGCCGGAAAGTATTTTAGACAAAATATCCTGCTCACCTGTCTTTTCCGAGTTAAACTCCATCAATTCCTGGGGCATTTGCATGGTCATCATGAGGCTTTTGTACGTTACCTCCATTTCAAAATCATCTGCATTCACCACCTTTACAAGATAGTTCATGGTTCCTTTTATGCCCATGCCAATCGTCATTTGTTGGCCACCCACTGATTGTTCTACAGTAGATTTTGAATGTGTGGTCTGGATGTATGTTTTACCCGTTTCGAGGTTTAACTTCAAATCAGATTTTTGTGCCCAGCCGGAAGTAAAAACCATCAACCAGACAAGCAGGAAATAACATTTTTGCATACAATCAGGTTTTTTTGTCAGTGTAAAGGTATCAGAATAATCATTCGTTAACAGATAGCATTAAATCATTATTTTTGCCCTCCTTTTACTATGATCCAAACAGACGTTATTATCATTGGCGCGGGCCCGGTGGGCTTGTTCACGGTGTTTGAAGCCGGATTGCTCAAACTTCGTTGCCACCTCATCGACTCTTTGCCGGTGCCGGGTGGGCAGTTGACGGAGATTTATCCGAAAAAGCCCATTTACGATATCCCTGGCTTCCCGATTGTGAATGCAGGAGAGTTGGTCGATAACCTGATGAAACAAATCGAGGTGTTTAAGCCCGAGTTTACTTTGGGAGAGAGTGCAGTGAAGTTAGAGGAGACGGCCGAGAGTCATTTTATTGTAACAACCAACAAGGGTACACAGCATAAGGCACCTGTTGTGATCATTGCCGGTGGGCTTGGCGTATTTGAACCCCGCAAGCCACCGATTGAAAACCTGGCAGCCTTTGAGGACAAAGGTGTGGAATACATCATCCGCGATCCCAAGTTTTATCAAGACAAACGCGTGGTAATTTCCGGTGGCGGTGATTCGGCTCTGGACTGGACGATCTACCTGGTGGAAAACAATATTGCCAGCGAAGTATCATTGGTACACCGCAGAACTTCTTTCCGCGGGCACCTCGATTCGGTGCAAAAAGTGATGGACATGGCCAATGATGGTCGCATCAAACTCATCACCGATGCCGAAGTAGTGGGGCTATCGGGCAACGGCAAGCTACATGCGGTAACAATTCGGCACACCACCATGGGTGACATTGTGAAAGAAGCTGATCACTTTGTGCCACTCTTTGGCCTTACGCCAAGCCTTGGGCCAATTGCAGACTGGGGACTTGAAATTGAGAAGAATGCAGTAAAAGTAAACACTTATGATTACTCCACTAATCGCAAAGGTGTGTTTGCCGTGGGCGATATCAACACATATCCGGGTAAGTTGAAATTGATATTGTGTGGCTTCCACGAAGGAACATTAGCGGTGCAATCCGCATTTGCGAAAATCTACCCTAACAAAAAGAACGTGCTCAAATACACCACGGTGAATGGTGTCAACGCTTTCTAACCTGCCATGGAAAATACTGTGATTGTGAACGTCATCGATCGGGAAGGAGAAATCCACGTGCTGGAAGCACCGACCGACATGAACATGAATATCATGGAGGTTTGTAAATCTTACGAACTACCGGTGGAAGGCACGTGCGGTGGAATGGCGTTGTGCGCTTCCTGCCAAGTGTACCTGGAATCTAATCATGAACTGCCTGAACAAAGCGATGCCGAGCTAGCCATGCTCGACCAGGCGTTTCACGTGAAGGACAACAGCCGATTGGGTTGCCAGATCAGAATCACCGAAGAGATTGATGGAATTACGTTGCGATTGGCACCGAAGTGATGCCCTCCTTCAAACAAAAAAGATTTGGCGAATGCCAAACCTTAAGTGGAGAATATCGGATTCGAACCGATGACCTCTTCCATGCCATGGAAGCGCTCT
The DNA here is from genome assembly GCA_002405445.1 of Flammeovirgaceae bacterium UBA4659. Classification (GTDB taxonomy): domain Bacteria; phylum Bacteroidota; class Bacteroidia; order Cytophagales; family Cyclobacteriaceae; genus ELB16-189. The sequence continues at coordinate 5,877 of DHLV01000278.1, forward strand.
AGCCAGCTGAGCTAATCCCCCAAAAATGAGAACGCAAATATATTTCAAATTCCAGTTTTAGCAAATCAAGCCACTTGCTTTGCGATCTGCAAAACATGTTGGCTTGAAAATCGCCTTGCGCCCGCGTAGGGTCGATGGCACTATGTATGGCCAACCAATGCTCTGTGACTTTCATGCACGCTTGCAAAGCAGGTAACCGATTCCAATAGTAAGGCCTTCTGATGCGCTTGCCGCGAACAGCTGCATGCAGCATTAATTAATCCGTTGCACGGGAAAAATACTCACATTTAACAGCTCTGCATGCCTTACCACCGAAACATCGATCATCGACAGGATATCTTTACGGGTGAGTTCTTTAAATAACTCGTGCATCGTGTTCACCGGCTTGTTATGAAACGACACAATGATGTCCCCCTCTTGAATCTGTGAGCGAGAGGCTGGCGAATCTTTTTCGATATTTACCACAAACAACCCCTTTTCGTTTGGCAGGTGGTAGTGTCGTTTTACTTTGTGATTCAACGGCACCTCTTGCAACTGAAAGCCTAAATATGCCTTGAATACCCGCCCGTTTTGTATCAGTTGGCTCGCCACCTCTTTGGCCGTGTTGATGTCCACCGAAAAACTCAAGCCATTGGCACCTTGAATAATGGCCGTGTTCACACCGACCACTTCACCCTGGGTAGAGATCAGCGGGCCACCGGAGTTACCGGGGTTTAGTGCCGTGTCGGTTTGGATAACGTTGTCAACCAAGCTGCCGTTTTGTGAACGAAGGGTTCTGCCCAGGGCACTCACTACGCCTGTGGTCACTGTGTGCTGGTAGCCAAGAGGATTGCCTATGGCGATCACCAACTGCCCGATCTGCAACTGCGAAGCATCTCCTAGTTTCGACACCGTGTACCCATCAGAAAAAATCTTGAGCACGGCCAAATCGGTGTCGGGGTCTTTGCCCACCAGCGTTGCCTCAATTTCATTTTCGTTGAGCAACGACACCATGATTTTATCAGACTTGTTTACAACATGGCAATTGGTAAAAATCAGACCATCAGAGGAAAAGATAAACCCCGAGCCTGTTCCGGCCCGCTTCAGTTTGCCCTTTTCTTGCTGGTAAACATCAATCTTCACCACGCTGTTCTTCACCGATGCTACCGCATCAATGATCATTCGGGAAAATAAATCCATGATTATTTTGATTTTGACGAAGATGCCAAAAACCGTTCCGACCATACAAACCGGAAATACTGTCTCACCTTACCACTTGCCAAAGGAGACCGTTCCTGCCATTTTGAACACCGGGATGTAGGCATTCAGGCATAGACGTGACAAATCTTTCACAATCAGGTATTGCTTCGACCTATTATTTTCGTATTTTTCGTGGGCAGACCTGCTTTATGGCTAAACTGAAGAACATTGTCAAGCAACTTTCCGAAAAGGACTTTAAAGATATCTATGATTCGCTGATGGAAAGTAATGCCGAAAAATCGGCATACTTGCTGAGTGCACTTCGCGAACGCAAGCTTTCCGACAGCAAAATCATGGTGGAGTTGGAAGTAAACGCCAACGCCTATTATACACTGCGCTCGAGGCTCAACCAAAAAATAGAAGAGCACCTGTTACAGCAAATGGAAAGCCCGCGCACCGACTTGTTGCGGAAAGTAGCCAACCTGAATGAAGTACTCTTTACAAAAAAGAAAACGATTTGTATCGCTACCCTAAAAAAGCTGGAGAAAGAACTGCTCGATTACGACCTGGCCAGTGAGCTTACTGTGGTTTACAAGTCTCTCAAAAAACTCAATACCCACTCACCCGATTTCTTCAATTACTCGCAACTGTACAACCGCCACGTAGCCTATATGCTGGCTGTGGATAAGGCGGAGGATTTACTGGCAGAGTACTTTAAAAAGTATGGAAGTTACTTTTTAACTGGTGACGAAACCGAAAAACTCGGACTCAATTTGCTGATGAAGGAGATGCAAAATGTGGCGAAGTTGTACGAGTCTCACCGCTTGTATATTTACCAAAGTTGCATGGGTATCTTCCACAAGTTGTTTGTAGAATCAGATGATCATCCACAACAAGACGGAGAGTCGATCGAAGATATTTTTATCCACGTTCAAAAGATTTTTGACACGTATAATCTTGATCCGCTTTACTTTCACCTGAATTTGGTTTTTGAGTTTTTGCACCTTGAGTATTACAACCATTACAGGGTGTATCGCCAAGCAGAAAAATACTACGAAGAAGTAAACGATGCTGCCGGAACTCTGCTAGTGAACTACAACACCTTTACATTTCCGGCTCAGTTTTTTATTTCGCGGCTGGAACGCAGCCTTCGGTTGGGAAAACAAAAAGACCTGCTTGCAGACGATGAAAGTCTGTTGGCTGATATTGAGCCCGACCCGCAAAATGTACCCAAGCATTTGATATTGACTATCTACAAAGTGCTGACATGTTACTATTCCGAGAAATACGATGAGGCGGCCAAACTGATTAATTCACTACTTAACGAAGTGAGTTTAAAAAAATATCCGTTCATTCAAATGGAAGTAAAGGCACTGCTGGCACTTTTGTATTGTTTAATGCATGATTTTGAATTATTCAATCAACATTCCAGCGGTGTGCAACGACAAATTCGTTTGTTTGGCAAAGATGCATGTGAGAATGTGTTGTATTTCTTAAAGATGTTAAAAACCGCCACCAGTGAGGCCAAAAAAGACAAGCCAAAAAAAATCGCAGCAATCATTCCCCGGTTCAAACAAATAAAGGTTCACTACTTCTCTCCCACATCGTTCATTAAAATGGACGATCAATTCATCAAAAAGCTGGTAGCGCTGGAGTCAGACTGATAATAAGACTGTTGGTAGCGATTGAGGCTGAGCCGTTACACATCCAATGACATAATGCTATCGTGAGAAAGTGGCTTGTTCAAAAAAAGCTTCACGTTCGTATATTTTTTTGAACGGTTTAAGTCTTGCGGGTTGATTGACGAAGTGAGCATTACAATACGGGATTTCATTTTGGTCGCAGGTGCAAGTTTCTCAAACTCATCCAAAAATTGAAATCCGTCCATCAGTGGCATATCAATATCCAGAAAAATGATATCCGGCAATACTTTGTCTGCCACGTCCATTCTCTCCATGTTCCTCAAAAACTCGATAGCACTTTTTGCACCCGAGTGCATGTAGATATTTTCAGCAATGGCGGCAGATTCAATCATTTTCTGGTTGATCAAATTGTCAATCTCATTGTCATCGATCAACATCACGGTTTTAAATTTCTTACCAGCCATACTCTTCATCTTTCAACGATACAAAGTAACTTCATTCAACTAGTTTTCCAAAGCTTTTTACCACAAGTTATGCAATCCGAATGGTTCCGCCATCGCAGCCGATAAAAACAGCAGTTTATGATCAAACACCGGCAATGAAGTGTGTGCTTTTCAGGGTCAGGGGTTATATATCAAACTTGATGCCCTGCGCCAGCGGCAGGTTTGTGCCGAAGTTGATCGTATTGGTCTGCCTGCGCATGTAAATTTTCCAGCTATCAGAACCCGACTCACGGCCTCCACCGGTCTCTTTCTCGCCTCCAAAAGCACCGCCTATCTCCGCGCCTGATGTGCCGATGTTTACATTAGCAATTCCGCAATCTGATCCGGCATGCGACAAAAAATGCTCGGCTTCCTGCAGGCTTGAGGTCATAATGGCTGATGAAAGCCCCTGCTTGACTCCATTTTGCAACGCAATGGCTTCGTCTAAGGTATTGTACTTCATCAGGTACAAGATCGGGGCAAATGTCTCTTGTTGCACAATATCAAATGTATTCATTACTTCAGCAATCGCAGGCTTCACATAACACCCCGACTCAAATCCCTTTCCTTTTAAGACACCACCATTTACTACCATTTTGCCGCCAGCTTGCTTTACTTTTTGTAGTGCGCTGCGATATGCCTTCACTGCTAATGTATCGATGAGCGGGCCCACATGGTTATTCTGATCAAGCGGGTTACCGATGTTCAGCTTGGCATACGCGCTTTTCAACCGATGCTTCACTTCCTCATAAACATTTTCATGCACAATCAACCTGCGTGTGGTGGTGCAACGCTGGCCTGCCGTGCCCACCGCGCCAAACAACGCACCACGAATGGCCATATCCAAATTCGCATGTTCAGAAATGATGATCGCATTGTTGCCTCCTAACTCTAACAATGCCCGGCCTAAACGTTCACTTACTGTTTTGCCCACTGCTTTGCCCATGCGCACCGAGCCCGTGGCCGACACCAAAGGAATGTTTTCGTTCTCACACATTAACTGGCCTACTTGATAGTTGCCATTTACAATACACGAAACACCTTCAGGCACATTGTTTTTCGTAAAAACCCGATTAACAATATTCTGGCAGGCGATACTGCACAATGGTGTCTTCTCAGAGGGCTTCCACACGCACACATCACCGCACACCCAAGCAATCATCGAGTTCCAACTCCACACCGCCACCGGGAAATTAAAGGCAGAGATGATGCCCACCACCCCAAGTGGATGGTATTGCTCATACATGCGGTGTGCGGGACGTTCGGAGTGCATCGTCAATCCGTTTAATTGCCTCGATAACCCTACAGCAAAATCGCAGATGTCAATCATCTCTTGCACTTCGCCCAAACCCTCCTGGTATGACTTGCCCATTTCATAGCTCACCAGTTTGCCCAGTGGCTCTTTGTACTTGCGCAATGCCTCACCTATTTGCCGCACCACCTCACCGCGCTTGGGTGCCGGCACCAAACGCCACGCTACAAAGGCTTTCTGCGCTTGCTCCATTACCTTCGCAAAGGCGCGTTTATCGGTAGTTTGCACACGTCCGATGACTTTACCATCGGCAGGTGAATAACTCACAATTGATTGGCCTGTGGTGCGCAACCAAGTTTTGCCCGTGGAGGTGCCACGGTTGCTGTTGGTGATGCCCAGCGTCTTAAGTGCTTCTCTGATTCCGAAGTTTTCCATAGATCGGTAGTTTTGAAAGGTGGCACAAAGCTAGCGAAAATGAATTGCTTGTTGGTAAATTGCCCAAATGAGATATCAAAGATACAATGAAGCCAATTACCTTCGAAGCATTTACCATTTGTTTGCAATGAAGCACCTCATCATAACGAGTTTCATGCTTCTATTTGGTTGCGTTCAAAAAGAACAACCGGGAAATAACCGAGCAACTTACATTCGAGAACTTGCAAAACGAGTGAGTACACAAAAACTACCGTTTAAATATGATATGGCAAATGACAACCCAGACCTAAGACACAAAATCAGCAAAAACTCATTGGATACATTGTATTTTCACGACTTGAATGGCAGCGTTGGAGGTGTACTTCCGGATACATCAACATACTTTGGTTTTATCTTTTATGAAGTCGGTGATTCCTTCTATCCGTTCTTATTGACTGTTGATAACGAAGGAAGAATCATAGACAGGCAGTCTATCGGAATCGCGCACTTTGGTGGCATTGCCATTGATGTTGAAAGCTGTGTTGACATGGTTTCAATTGGAGAAGACCTGCAAATCGATATGTTATACACGTTGTACGGAACATCCGAGACAAATGACAGCATCCCCAAGACAATTGAGGTATGCAATAAAATCTCCGGCAACGGAAGCATAACAAGTTAGGGAAAAATCAATATCATAAAGGGAGAATGGGAAGCGTGTCAATCAAAATAAAACATTAATCAATCGCTTTGTTCAACCAGTCTTTCAAGTCCTCAAAATCATTACCGATGCAAATTGACCTTTTCGCGCGCGACAGGAACTTCAACAGCGGTGGCGGAATCGCAACCTCACCCGAAAGTGTAGCATCTACCGTTTTTTTAAACTTGGCGGGATGGGCAGTTTCCAAAAATATCCCTGCAATGTTAGGGTGATCTTGTTGGTAGCGTTTCAAACCCAAGTACCCCACGGCTCCGTGTGGATCCATGACATACTTCGCGGATTGAAATACTTTTTGCATGGCTGCTCTGGTTTCGTCATCCGAAAAATGGAAACCTGAGATATCGCGTTTCATAGCCGCTGGGGAATGCTTGTACAATTCCAACATGCGGGCAAAGTTGCTGGGATTGCCCACGTCCATTGCATTGCTGATGGTGGCTTGCGAAGGGCGCGGCTCAAACAAACCACCCGCCAGGTATTTGGGCACAACATCATTGATGTTGGTGCACGCCAAAAAATGATGAACGGGCAAACCCATCCGTTTGGCCAGCAGGCCTGCGGTGAGGTTGCCAAAATTTCCGGAGGGAACAGAAAACACAACCGGCTTTTCAGCTCTCATCCGCGACCACGCGTAGAAATAGTAAAACGACTGCGGAATCAGCCGGGCAATGTTGATGGAGTTTGCCGAGGTAAGAAACAGCTTCTGCCGTAATTCCTGATCAAGAAAAGCTGCTTTCACCATTCGCTGGCAATCGTCAAAAGTGCCGGCCACCTCTAAAGCGGTGATGTTGGCACCCAATGTCGTAAACTGCTTTTCTTGTATCTCACTTACTTTGTCTTTGGGGTACAACACTACCACGCGGGTGCCGGGCACATTTAAAAAACCATTGGCCACAGCACTGCCCGTGTCGCCAGACGTGGCTACTAGAATGGTCACCTGCCGATCTTCACGTGCAGCAAAATATCCGAGTAGCCCCGCCAAAAACCGCGCACCAAAATCTTTGAATGCCAATGTGGGTCCGTGAAATAGTTCAAGTGCAAAAACATGCTCTTCGATCGGCACCAACGGAGCATCAAACCCGATGGTATGCTCCACAATCTTCCGAAGTTCCACTTCTGGCAAATCTTCATGCAGCAAATGACTGGTTACCGCCCAACTGATCTCCTGAAGCGAAAGATTCGAAAATGACGCGATGACGGTGGGGGGCAGGGCGGGAATACTTGCAGGCATGTACAACCCGTTGTCGGGGGCAAGGCCACGAAGAACCGCTTCGTGTAACGTAACGAATTGCCGGAGTGAGTTGGTACTGTAAAACTTCACGTTGCTTGTTTTATGGACGGTAATCTTAGTTTCCTGAATCGTGCAAAACAAATGCGCCCTGTTGATTGACTTTCGAGACGAATACATCGCTCGACAACTGAACGGAATTAAAAGCTTCCTGGACGGCTTGCGCTCCCTGCCTGGCAAAAGCATCTGACGTGGCTAACACAAAAAGTGAGGGCCCTGATCCGGAAATTCCAAACCCTAATGCGCCTTCTGCGATGGCCGCTTTTTTCGCATGTTCGAAGCCGGGGATGAAATCTGATCGATAGGGTTCGGCAAACACATCCCTCAGCGATCGGCCTATTAACGGTGCATTATCGGTTACCAGCCCCAGCACCAACCCCGCCACATTTCCATTTTGCGTGATTGCTTCGCGTAGCGTAACCATAGGTTTCAAAACTTTACGCGAGTCCTCCGTCTTCAGTTCTATATGTGGGTGGATCAATCCCACAAACAAATCGAGGCCTGTTGGGACTGTTGCTACATCCAGCGGCTGATACCCGCGCACCAGCACGAACCCACCAAGCAGCGAAGGCGCCACATTATCAGCATGAGCAGAACCACATGCAATGCGCTCCGCCTCAACTGCATGCGGCAGCAGCTCAAGTTTAGACAGTGGGTTGCCGAACAGTTGATTGACAGCAACCAAAGCCGCCACGGCACTGGCGGCACTAGAGCCCATGCCACTGCCGAGGGGTAAGTACTTAAAAAGCTCTACTGCAACCCCAACATCTGTTCTGTCAACCGCTTGCAAATACGACTGAACCGCTACCGAACAAGTATTTTTATTGACTTGACGCGGGAGGCGCCCGGCATCTCCGACAATATTATTGATGAAAACACCCGGTTGGTCGATCATTGTCACCGTCACCACATCACCCGGTTTCTCAACCGCCACTCCCAAAATATCGAAGCCACAACACAAGTTGGCTACAGTGGCGGGTGCAAATGCTCTAGCTTTTTGTTGCATCGTTTTTTAGTTCGAATAACCCCCAATGCGAATGATGTCAGCAAACACACCTGCAGCCGTTACCGTGGCTCCGGCACCTGGCCCACTGATGACCATCGGACGCTCATGGTAACGCTCCGTGGTAAGCAGTATAGTGTTGTCGCTTCCACTCAACGTGAAGAAGGGATGATCAGCAGCAACCCGAGCTAACCCAACTCTTGCCTTACCATTCTCTACTACTGCTATGTAGCGGAGTTTTTTGTTTTGATCTGCTGCTGCTTTCCGCAACGCCTCAAACTCATGGTCATAACGTGACAGTGAATCCAAGAACTGTTGGATGGAACTTTCCTGGCGGAGAGAAGCGGGTACCAGGTTCTCAACAGAGACTTCGGATAACTCAAACGAATACCCCGCTTCACGCGAAAGAATCAACGCCTTGCGTGCCACATCCATTCCGTTCAAGTCATCGCGTGGATCAGGTTCCGTAAAACCTTTCTCTTTTGCCTGAGTCACAATTTCGCTGAACTTGGTTTCTTCATCGAATGAGCTGAAAATAAAATTCAGCGTTCCGCTCAGTACTGCCTCAATGCGAACGACCTTGTCGCCACTAATCAGTAAATCATTAAGCGTATTGATCACCGGAAGCCCCGCACCCACGTTCGTTTCGTATAAAAACTTTACGCCACGTTTGCGAACAGCTTGCCTGAGCAACTGATAATCGGCCCACGTGCCCGAGTTTGCTTTTTTGTTGGGGGTAACAATCGAAATATTGGCGTTCAGTATTTCGGCATAAGCACCGGCCACTGCTTCGCTGGAAGTACAATCCACAAACACCGAGTTAGGAAGGTTGAGCTGAACCATCTTTGACACAAACTGATCTAAACGCATTTCTTCACCTTCATGTAACATACGCTCAACCGCTGCTAACCATGCGATACCATTTTCATCGAACAGCATCTTTCTGCTGTTGGCAATGGCTACCACATTGATCTCCAACCGGTGCCCTTGTGCAAGTTGGCTGAATTGTGCCTGCATCATTCGCAAAAGCTCTTTGCCTATAAGACCCGTGCCCACCAAAAAGACATTCAGCACCTTTCGGTCTGATAGAAAAAATGCTTCATGCAATGCGTTGAGCGCCTTCCCTACGTATGCATGTTCAATCACTGCTGAAATATTCAGTTCAGAGGACCCTTGAGCGATGGCTCGCACGTTTACACCATTCTTGCCCAGCGCGCCAAACATCCGCCCGCTGGTGCCGGGGTTATGCTTCATATTCTCGCCTACGATTGCAACAATGGCACAATCGTTTTCAATTGCAACAGCATTCATATCACGATTCAAAATCTCATAGTAAAACTCTTTGTCGATAACAGCCTTTGCCTGTGAAGCAAATGCACTGTCGGTGGCAAAACAAATCGAGTGTTCACTGGATGCCTGGCTAATCAGAATAACGTTGATCTTTTCGCGTGCCAGCGCAGCAAACAATCGCATCGATACACCCACCACACCCATCATGCCACTGCCTTGCACATTGAGCAAACTGATATTTCCCATAGAAGAAATACCCTTGATCATCAAAGAGAATCCATTGGCATGGCGGCTGATGCGAGTGCCGCTGTGGGCAGGGTTAAATGTATTTTTGATCCAAATCGGTATTTGATTGACCATGGCAGGTTGCATCGTAGCTGGAAAAATCACCTTGGCGCCAAAGTGCGATAACTCCATAGCCTCTTCGTAGGTCATTTCCTTTACGGTGAAGGCCTTCTTTACCTTGCGTGGATCGGCAGTCATCATCCCGTCCACATCGGTCCAAATCTCCAATGATTCGGCCCCCAGGGCACCTGCAACAATCGCTGCGGTGTAATCGGAGCCGCTGCGCCCCAATGTTGTGGTTTCCCCACTCGCTGCGGCTCCAATAAAACCCGTCATAACCTGCACGCTGCTTGATTTCGAAAAACGCTGTCTGATCAGCTCGGTGGTGCGTTCGAAATCCACGCGGGCGTACCCAAAATGGTCGTCAGTGCGCACCACTTCACGTGCATCCAAAAACTCAGCATCAATCGCTGCATCTTTGAAAACTTCAGATATTATGTACGCAGAGAGTCGCTCCCCAAAACTCATGATGTAATCCAGCGACCTTGGCGTTCGCTCTCTCACCAGGAAAACCCCGTGTAAAACATCGTCCAAGTCGTTGATGGTTATTTTTACTTGCGCCAGCACGCTGCTTTGTTTTTGCAATGAAAGCAAGGCGCGTATTGCATCTAAGTGCCGTTGTTCCAATTTACTCAGTTCCTCCTTGTAAGAAACCTGCCCATTGAGGGCAAGGTCACTCATTTGGATGAGCGCATCAGTAACGCCACCAAAGGCCGAAAAAACAACGCACATTTTTTCGTGCGCAAGTCGTGGCTTAACGATTTCAACAATCGATTTGAGCCGTTGGGGTGTGGCTACAGAAGAACCACCAAACTTTAATACTTTCATCATGAAATAAAAAACAGCAGTTGCCTGATTTGAGGCTTGAAATAAAAACTAGAATGTAGAGGGGAATGACAAATATTTTGGGCGCTACCCCGTAATGGTTGTAGTGATGATAGTACTGGTGATAGCGACAGTTGTCATTTGATGAAGCAAATAAACGAAGTGGCTGCGGCAAAGCAAATATTTTTTTACATTTTCGAACGATACCGAAACTTACTAACGCTCAATAGGGTTACATTTGTGAAACATCCGATTGCAATTAAAAATGGATAGGTCGCAACAAAAAGTTGGCAGTCGGCAGGTTGCAGTCGGCAGGATAAATGCTGCCAGCTGGTGACTGCTCACTGCCGACTTTACAAAAATGACCCAAGCCTGAATATTATGCCTCGAAAAAAGAAAACACCATCTGAATCATTTGTGAGCATGACCGAATTGGTTTTGCCCAACGATACCAACACTCTCAACAACTTGATGGGTGGACGCCTCATGCACTGGATGGACATCGTCTCGGCCATTGCCGCACAAAAGCACGCGAACAGAATTGTGGTGACGGCCTCAGTTGATAACATTAGTTTCCGTCAACCGATTTTGTTGGGAAATGTGGTGACACTAAAAGCAAGGGTAACACGCGCGTTCAGCTCTTCCATGGAGGTACGCATCGATGTAGACGCAGAGGACATACCTTCTAATAAAAAGTTCAGCAGCAATAGCGCGTACTTCACATTTGTGGCCGTGGACCAAAACGGACAGCCGATAGATGTGCCAGAAGTAGAGCCGCAAACCGAAGAAGAAAAAGTGCTGTACGAAGGTGCACTGCGCAGAAGGCAACTCCGCTTGATTTTAGCCGGCCGCATGAACCCGGCTGATGCGCACGAACTTAAATCCATTTTCGATATCAAGAGCTAGCAGCACTTTTATGCCACCAATCCAAGCGGTGGCGCGACTAAAGCCAAATATGATACAACCTGTTTTTGAAGCGACATATTCAGAAGACCTTTACCGAATTGAACCGAAGGTAACGGTGGTGATCCCTGTGCCATGGACAGAAATGAAGGAACAAGAGCAAGCGCTGCTGGCTAAAATTTTGGCGGCCGTGAAATTGAGCCTAGATGCAGTGGTCATCCGCCACCAGCCGAGGTTTGACCTCTCCGCTTGGGCGGAAAAGCCCGCCAAGGTTTTGTGTTTTGCACAGACTGATGAGCTGCCCAAGTTTGAAGTTTTGCGAGCGCAAAATACTGCGGTGGTGGTTTCATTTCCATTGCCGGAACTGATGACGGATGATGACGCGAAGAAAAAGTTGTGGGGGGCACTGAGGGTGATGTTTGGATAAGTGGTTGGTTTTTCAATAACGGCAAACGAAGTAATCAATGAGATTTGATTTCGTTTGTAACTTTAAATTCAGTAAATCCCTACAGCATGAAAGTCACAGCATTTGTTTTGTTTTTTCTAAGCATAGCGTTTTATGATACCGCTGGGCAGAAAATTCAATATTCCGACATTTACGTCTTATTGGAAGGCGGCCAACTAAGTAAAGCCGAACCATTTCTAGCCCGTTACTTAAGTAATAACAAGAATAATCCCAGCGCAAATCTTTTCATGGGGCGTATTTTCGAAGAGAAAATATTTTTGACACGAGACCAATCGAGGCTCCAGGTATTCGTTGATTCAGCATTACATTATTACTCTTTATCCTTGAAGCAACTTTCACAAAAAGAAATTGACAAGAATCAAGATTACTACCGGACTTATAGAAGAAGAGACCTGAAAACGGGAAAGATGAAAGTTTCGATCCTCGACATTCAAATGGACATTGAAACACGCGTACAAAACCTTCAAACAATCAGTCGTGCCCTAGGCATACCAGCTTTTAACAATATTTTGCAGGATAAATTCTCAACAAATACAACAAGCGAGTCTGATAAAGAAACAGTACAGTCACTCAAGAAAATTGATGGAAAGTATTACGCAATCATAGTTGGCATAGCGAACTACGACTCCTCGAGACTAAATTTGGACAGACCAGTAAAAGATGCATTAGATTTAAAAAACACACTAGAAAGTTATAATGAGTTTGAAAAAGAAAATATTTACACGCTATTAAATCCAACTCGTCAACAAATCTTACTAGCACTTTATGGCCTTCGAAAGAGAGTTTCTGTAGTTGACAATCTTTTAATTTTTTATGCGGGACATGGATATTGGGATCCGGAAGTGGAACAGGGCTATTGGTGGCCGCGTGACGCCTCTCCAGTAAACCCAGCAAATTGGCTATCAAATAGTGACATACGCGAGCAAATACGAGGTATTAGAACCGCGCACACTCTTTTAATTTCGGATGCCTGCTTCAGTGGAGGCATTTTTAAAGCTAGAAGTGCAACTTCAATTAAAGATGCTCCAATGGACATTGTTTCTTTATACAAGATTCCCAGTCGGAGAGCAATTACAAGCGGAACACTAACTGAAGTTCCTGATAAATCAGTATTCTTCACGTACATGATAAAGCGATTGAAAGAAAACCAAGAGCAGTTTTTAACATCGCAGTCACTTTTCGACAGTTTTAAAAAGGCCGTTATTCACAATAGTATGCTCGTACCACAAGATGGCGTAATCGCTGACACTGGGGATGAGGGTGGCGACTTTATTTTTATTAAAAGGAAAAATTAGACCACGCTGATTTAATTGTTGAAAAGCTTGCATCGGCCAAGGATGTAGGCCAAGCACCTCGCGTGGTTGGAGCCCGACTTGGAAAGTGCGGCTGGTTGGCGCCTGCTTACAGCCTGGCCCCGATGGGGTTGCGCGAAATCGGGAAGCCGCCCAACACACCACCACTTTTCAAATCTTTGCCAAGGGCATTCCTTCGGAACAAATTGACTCATTTTCAAATCCCACCCCAAAGCTCCAAGGCCAAATACCCCATTTGCCCAATGCCCAAGTTCTTATATCTTTGCGGCACTTTTTTCGCCCCCATAGCGGGCGGCTGAAACAACTAAATAAACCTTAATCTCAGTATGCAAAATTTACTCTACGTACTGCCCCTCTTAGGAGCGCTGGGGCTCGTGTATGTGCTTTGGAAAAGCGCTTGGGTGGCCAAACAAGATCCGGGCACCGACAAAATGAAAAAAATTGCCGGCCACATTGCCGAGGGCGCCATGGCCTTCTTAAAAGCCGAGTACAAGATCCTTATCATATTCGTGGCCTGTGTGGCAGCGTTGTTGGCCTTTACTGCCGATAGCGAAACCAGCAGTCCCTTGGTTGGCGTATCCTTTATCTTGGGTGCCTTTAGTTCTGCCTTGGCGGGATTCATTGGCATGAAGGTGGCTACCAAAGCCAATGTGCGCACCACCAACGCAGCCCGCACCAGCCTGGGCAAAGCCTTAGAAGTCGCTTTCACTGGCGGATCGGTAATGGGTATGGGTGTGGTTGGGATTGGTGTGTTGGGATTGAGCATTTTATTTATCATTTATTCTCAGATTTTCGGCATTGATACGCAAGCGGGCGTGAACCAAGTGATCACGGTGATTACTGGTTTCTCTTTCGGTGCATCATCGATAGCCTTGTTTGCCCGTGTGGGCGGTGGCATTTATACCAAGGCGGCTGACGTAGGCGCTGACTTGGTGGGTAAGGTAGAAGCTGGTATCCCAGAAGACCATCCTTTGAACCCTGCAACAATTGCCGATAATGTGGGCGACAACGTGGGTGACGTAGCTGGTATGGGTGCCGACTTGTTTGAATCTTATGTGGGC
>DHLV01000258.1 GCA_002405445.1 Flammeovirgaceae bacterium UBA4659
GCTGCCCCGTTCACCTGCCCTTTCCCATGCCGAGGGACGAGGCATCTTTTGTCATCAATCGATCAAATACCAAGCAAAAGATGTCTCGCCCCGCTCGGCATGTCAAATTTCTATTTAATTTGGTTAGACTAAAAAAAATTTCATTGAGAGACTACAGCTTCTACGTTTATATCACTACAAGTCCAAATAAAAACGTTTTGTATGTTGGCATGACCAATGACCTTGGGCAAAGAATTATTGAGCATTATTTGAATCGAGGTAAACCCAAAACCTTTGCAGGACGTTACTACGCTTATCTCCTTGTGTATTGGGAGCACCATCATTACGTGAACAGAGCCATTGAGCGTGAGAACGAGCTAAAGGGCTGGTCGAGGGCAAAGAAATTGGCACTGATTAAAAAAGACAATCCTAATCTGAATTCATTGAACCCTTCAATCATCGACCCGTGGCCACCAATAGAGGCCTTTTCTAGAGGAGACCTTTGAACTGTGTTGATCATGTTTTCAAAGGATGTCTCGCCCCGCTCGACATGCCAAAAGGGTCAGGAGCAGCAGTTGAATGACCCGCGGCTGCCCCTGTTCCCCTACCCTTTCCCATGCCGAGGAACGAGGCATCTTTTGGTCATAAATCATTGTAATTTTAAACATAGTATGTCTCGCTTCACTCGACATCCCAAAAGGATTAGGGGCACTGTTGAATAACCCGTTGATGCTCGCCCCTTTATTTCTAGTCTTTTCCATGCCGAGGAAAGAGGCATCTTTTGGTCATAAACCATTCTAATTTCAAAGCAAAAGATGTCCCTTCTCCATTGACGATGGCAAAGAGAGCGCACCCCATAATTTTCCAAAAAGGTTTTTTTCGGAAACATTAATTGATAGTTTTGCAGTCCAATTGAAAGCCCTAGTCTTTTTTGCGATGAAAAAGCCCGTTTTGACTGTAAAAACCGCGATTTTATGCCTGTTGGCTCTCGCCTTTTTCACTGCTGCACAGTCTGCCTTTGCGTCTGGGTCTGATACTACGAAAGCCGAAGCAGCGTTCAACGCAAGTGAGGTTATTTTACACCACGTAAAAGACGATCATGTATGGCCAATTACGCACTCGCTTATTATACCTTTACCCATCATCGTTTACTCATCGGAAAGAGGGCTCGATTTTTTTTCATCGGGCAATTTTTTTGATGAGCACCATAACCCTGTTGAATACAACGGGTACAAGTTAGCACATAACCATATTTCCATCGTGGGTTCGGAATCTCACGTGTTAGATTTATCCATTACAAAAAATGTGGCAATGCTTCTGATCAATGCAGCATTGATACTTCTTGTATTCGTTAACGTGGCAAATGGCTACAAGAAGAACAAAGGCAGGGCGCCCTCTGGGATTCAATCATTTTTTGAACCAATAATTCTTTTTGTCAGAGATGAGATCGTGAAACCAAACATTGGCGAAAAGAAGTTTGAGTCATATCTGCCTTACATGTTGACTCTGTTCTTCTTCATCTTATTTGGAAATCTTTTGGGACTCCTACCCGGTGCGGGAAATTTAACCGGAAATATAGCGGTGACAATGACGCTTGCCGTATTTACATTTCTAATCACAAATTTGAGCGGGAACAAGACCTACTGGGGTCATGTTTTTTGGACTCCTGGCGTACCACTTTGGTTGCGAGTGGTGATCCTTCCGGTGGAAATTGTCGGCTTATTTACTAAACCTTTTTCACTGATGATTCGCTTATTCGTGGCAATAACAGCAGGGCACATTGTGATTCTTGGCATTATCTGCTTGACCTTTATTTTTAAAAGTTATGCGGTGGGCATTGGGGCATCGCTCATCTCTGTCTTCATTAACATGATTGAGTTGTTGGTCGCGGGCATACAAGCATATGTTTTTACGATGTTTTCATCGCTTTACATAGGGATGGCGGTGGAGGAGCACGATCACCATTAAATGGATTAAAGATACCCCTGGCCCCAAGGGCATCAGGGTTTTGTTTCACTCATAAATTATAAAGTTATGTTATCAGTAATCTTAGACATCTACTTAGCGGTAATGGGCGCGGGTATTGGTGCTGGTCTGGCTGCAATAGGCGCTGGAATCGGTATCGGCCGCATCGGTGGCTCTGCTATGGAGGGTATGGCGCGCCAGCCGGAGGCTGCTAACCGCATTCAAACTGCGATGCTTATCATCGCTGCATTGATCGAGGTAGCTGCTCTTTTTGCGCTTGTCATTGCCTTCATTGTTGCCACAAACGCAAAGGTCTAACCGAAGAAAGATAAGCTCCGGCACTTGGCCGGAGCCTCTTTAAACTTTATTTTACATTTTAAGGAAAACGGAATATGGACTTATTATTACCCGAATCTGGATTGATTTTTTGGCAAGGACTAATTTTTTTGGTCTTGTTCATCCTGTTGCTCACACTGGCTTGGAAGCCCATCATTTCCTCTTTGAAGGAGCGCGAGCAATCCATCCAATCGGCATTGGATGCTGCCGAAAAAGCAAAAATTGAAATGGCTTCTTTAAAATCTGACAATGAAAAATTGTTGAAAGAAGCCCGTGAAGAGCGCGACAAGATTTTGCGCGAAGCACGGGAAGCGGCCAACCGCTTCCACGATGAAGCACAGGCTGCCGCTAAGAAAAATGCAGATCGCATTATTGAGGATGCCAAAGCCGTCATCCAAACCGAGAAAGCAGCCGCCTTGCGCGATGTGAAGGCGCAAGTAGCCATGTTCTCGCTGAACATTGCAGAGAAATTGATCAAGAAGAATTTATCGGACGATAAAGCGCAGAAGGAATTGACTGATGCCTTTATCAAGGATTTGAAATTGAATTAAGAAACTTTCCCGTTCATGGCCCAATCACGTGTAGCTTCAAGATATGTAAAGTCTCTGCTTTCATTGGCGGAAGAGCAAAAGGCGCTTGACCAAGTGCATGCCGACATGCAACTGTTGGACAGCGTTTGCAAGAGCAGCCGTGATTTTGCTTTGATGTTGAAAAGCCCTATCATCAAGCATGATAAGAAGCGCGATATCCTGGAAGCAATTTTCAAGAATAAAGTGCACTCGCTTACGATGGCCATTATCGATATTTTAACGAAGAAAAATCGTGAGCCATTGTTGCCGGGCATCGCAGCAGAATTTCACCAAGCGTATAACGTTTACAAGGGCATACAAAAGGCGAGCGTCATAAGCGCCACAGCGTTAGATGCTGCTACACGCAATGAAATTGAAGCCATCGTTAAAAAGCTAAGTAATAAAACCAAGGTAGAAATCGATCAAAAAGTAGACAGCAGCCTGATTGGTGGGTTTGTGTTGAGTGTGGGAGACAAGCAGATCGATGCATCCATCAAAACGAAACTGAAATCACTGAAAGTAAAGTTCAGCGAAAACCCCTATATCAAGGAATTTTAAAATCGTAAATCACAATTTGTAAATTATACATTTTTTATGGCAGAAATCAGACCCGAAGAAATTTCCTCCATCTTACGCGAACAACTTTCACAATCGCGTACCGATGCCCAACTGCAAGAAGTGGGCACCGTGCTTACCGTTGGTGATGGCGTGGCACGGATTTATGGTTTAACCAAAGCCCAAGCCGGTGAGTTGATTGAATTTGAAAACGGCCTCAAGGCATTGGTGCTTAACCTGGAAGAAGACAATGTAGGTGCCGTTTTGCTGGGCGAGTCAAAAGATATCAAAGAAGGCAACACGGTAAAACGCACGGGTCAAATCGCATCTATTAAAGTGGGCGAAGGCTTGCTAGGCCGCGTGGTGGACACTTTGGCTGCCCCTATTGATGGCAAAGGCCCTATCACTGGCGAATTGTATGAAATGCCATTGGAGCGTAAAGCTCCCGGGGTAATCTTTCGTCAGCCTGTAAACGAGCCACTGCAAACGGGTATTAAAGCGATTGACGCCATGATTCCGATTGGTCGTGGTCAGCGCGAATTGATTATTGGTGACCGCCAAACAGGTAAAACCGCTGTGGCAATCGACACCATCATCAACCAAAAAGAATTTTATGAAGCAGGCAAGCCTGTTTATTGTATCTATGTAGCCATTGGCCAAAAAGCTTCAACGGTAGCGGGTGTGGCTGCTACGCTAGAGAAAGCAGGCGCGATGCCCTATACAGTGATTGTCTCTGCTTCCGCTTCTGACCCAGCGCCTATGCAGTTCTTCGCACCATTTTC
>DHLV01000095.1 GCA_002405445.1 Flammeovirgaceae bacterium UBA4659
GCACAACTTGAAATTCCTCAAACAATCTTTGCCACTTTTAGATGAGGTATCCATCGGCCACGCACTGGTTTGTGATGCCCTTTATTTTGGGTTGGAGAATACGATTCAGATGTATTTGCGAGAATTGATTTGAAAACGAAGCAATTTGAAGATTTGAAAATTTTGGCGTAGTGAGGATACAGCAACTTTCAAATTGCCACATCTTCAAATTTTCAAATTAAGTCAAAACACCTCACCCAAATTCACAAATACACCCTGCGAGCCCCCTTGCCCCCAAGCGTAATCGATGCAAACATTGGTGCGCGAATACTTGTTGAACTTTAACCGCACCCCGGTGCCCACGCCCAGCGCCACTCCGTTAAAGTTGTTGCCCGGCCAATCGGTAACGGTTTGCGCATTGCCAAATACCACACCGCCAATCAATCCATTGCGCAAGATCTTAAAGCGATACTCCGCCTCGCCATACACCAGATTTTTGCTTCTGAATCTTCCCTGAATGTAACCGCGGCCTGTGTTGCTGAAGGGGTCCCAGCCCGTGGCGGGCAAATCGAGGTAAGGGGCGTTGCCGGCAAACGTAAACCAGTTGTAGCTCCACAAGGCCAAAATGTTTTCAGAGTTTCGCGGAAAGGGAATGTACCTGCGCACATCCAAAGATGCCATCTGCCAACTTGCATCGCTGCCGAAAAAAGTAAAGTTGGGGCGATACACAAAATTGAAGTACGTACCACCCCAAGGATTAATAGAGTTGATGCGATCGTCATACAAAACATTTACCAGCAGGCCTGCTGAAGTGGTGTTCTTGCTCAATCCATACTGATTGATTTGATTGAATACGTCCGAACTGCCCACGTTCTGCACAATGTCGTAGTGATAGTCATAGGCAAGGCCCAACCCAAAGTACCAATTGGGAATAACGGGCGCCAGCACCGTCTGGTGAAAGCGGATATAGCTGTAGGTTTGGTCTACAGCGTTTTCGAGGGTGCTTTGCCCGCCCAGCCCATAGGTTTTTTGAGGATACCAATAGTAACGCCAATCAGAAACGAGGTTGATTGTGTTGTTGCGCGTCCACACGTTGCTTTGCAGACGCGCCACAAATTGATCTTTTTGGGTGTACAACAAATCAACATATACGATGGATATTTTCTGCTCCTGGTACTCGCTGGTGAAGAATGCAGCATCGCCTACAAAAATTGCCGCCCATCCGCTGGTGAGTGAATACCCGATGGAAGGCGCCCCGGAAAAATAGATGCGCCCTGATTTTTTTGAAAGGGTGTCGCGCTCCAACAGCCACTTGGCCTGCAGGATGCTCCCGGCCACATCGATCAAGTCTTTTTGTTTGCGTTTCAGGGTAACTGTATCCTGGGCAAAACACCGGCCACCCGCCACGCACAAAAACAAAATCAACATCAAAAGATACTTCAATGGTATGGGTTGTTCACCGGGTCGCATTCTCTTCAACACACCACCGTTCATAACGAAAGTAATGAAAAAGCGGCTACAACTTGAAACCGCAACGGGGCAAAAATAATGGCAAATACCCGCCCCAAATGATCGCCTGTTGGGTGAATTGAACAAAAAAGAGACGTTCGCAGATCGGAAAGCGAAGAAAAATCGCGTTTTTTAGCGTGGCATTCACTCAAACCTGCCACCCGAATAACAGAACACGAAGTCAAAACTGCCCGAGCGCCAGTTTTATGGTTAAAATCTTGCCGTAGGTGGCATCCACGCAAAAAAATACTGGCAGGTAGTGAGAACGTTAGTATATTGCGATGTTGTTTCTGAAGTATGAACATTTATTTGGTAGAAGACGATCAACTTTATTCCGATTTTGTTAAGAAATCGTTGAGCCAAAACCCTTCTTACAAAGTGACTGTGTTTGAGACGGCCGAGGATGCGCTGAAGGCGCTTGAGGCCGGGTTGCCTGATGCCATGATTGTTGACTACAAGCTGCCCGGCATGAGTGGCATTGAACTATTCGAGTCAATCAAGGGTAAAATTGAAAACCAGAAGGTGATCATGCTCAGCGCCATTGATGATGGCAACATGGTACTGAGCTTTATTCAAAAAGGCGTTAGAGATTATGTGATCAAAGACGATACAGTCATCGAATCCCTTGTGGCCGTTTTGGAGGGCAATGACGAAGACTACCTGTTCAACTAGTTGCTATCTCAGTTTCACTGTCTCGTTGTATTTTACCGGCACTTTTACCGTAACACCGTGCACAGCCACGCGCAAGTTGCCGCTAAACGTTACCTGATATGTTTTGCCGCCCAGAAACCCAACCACAGCATCCAGTAAATTAATTTCGCCCAACTCGAGTTGGGCTTCAATGGGTACAGTAAATTCCGATCTCCCTTTTACCGGCAGGTTCATTTGTTGATCAACGCTGGCTGCCTTTTTTCCGTCCACCAGCACGTCTACGTCAATTTCCTTCAGCTTGGTTTGCGTCTTATTGGGGTTATAGAATATTGCGTCACCTTTTAACATCACTCTGCCGCCTTCAGTGGTCAGCTCAATGTTCTTGACGGTTTTGAACACTACTTGCTCTTTTGGCAAACATCCTGCCGCCAGCAAGCACAACAACAGACCGGTAGTTAACAACCTCATGTGACGCAAAATTAGTTTTTCTTTGTTAACGGTGAATAGCAAAAACCCTTCCACTAAATTTGTCATTATATGGATGCCGCCTCTGAGCAACAATTAAACGATTTGGCTGACGGCCTGGCCGGGCAGGGTTATGCCATCATCGATTCGTTTCTCACCGATGAGCAGGTGAGTGCCATACTTGCAACAGATGGTTTTAAGGGCGGTTTGCTGCGGTTTAAACGAGCAGGCATCGGCAGCCAGCAAAATAAACAGATCAACGAAAGCATACGAGGCGATTACATCGAATGGATTGAGCCGGCCACGGCATCGCCCGCGGTGCTCGTGTACCTGCACAAATTGAAAGGCCTCATTCATTTTGTCAACCGGAGTTTGTACCTGAGCCTGAAAGACTATGAAGTGCACCAAACCATCTATCCCGTTGGCAGTTTTTACAGGCGGCACCTCGATCAGTTCAAAAAAGATGACAAGCGAAAACTTTCAGTGATTTGTTACCTCAACCAAAACTGGCAAACAACTGATGGCGGGCAACTGCGCATCTACAGCGGTGAAGAATTCTTTGATGTGTCACCATTGGGCGGCAGGTTGGTTTGCTTTCGCAGCGATATGTTGGAACACGAAGTGCTGCCCGCCACACGCGAAAGACTGAGTATTACCGGCTGGCTGTTGGATCGGGCCCGTGACAGTTGACATGCGCGAGCAAAGGCAACGAATGCGCGCCTGAAACACGCGCATATTGGCTGTACCGGTGATCTGAACGGCAAATCCATCAACGCCAAAATCTTGGCCACATGATTTCAATCATGGCAGGTAACGGGTACCTTCTGTACATTTGAAATATCATGCGACATACGTTCACAAAATTTGGGTTGCTTTACTTCTATCTCTCAATGAATTTGTCGTGTGCGGTCATCGACAGATCGTCTCGGCATGACTTTGAAAGCGGGTATTACAAGCATCGCGTGGCGAAAGGCGTTGCCGAAAAAGTCTATCTGGATGTTGGTGACGACAAGGTGGCCGTGCATCCCATCACAGGGCAGGTCGTTGGCATACCTGCATTCACAATCCCGCTCGGAAAAACAGATACACTGCGGCCCGTTCCATCGCGTTTCATCAAAAGCAGCCTTGATATTGACATCACAACGGTGTTGCTCAAGTACAGGCCAGTTACCCAGCAACTTCCTGCGCAACTGTCAAGCGAGCTGAATGTTGCCTTGTATGCAGGGTGGCGGCACGATTACTACCGGATCAAAGCCAAAAAAGACCCGCTTGGCAATGTACGCCACGATGTTGTTAAGCGCGGCTGGGACATCGGGGCCTTGGGCGGTGCCGGAACCACTTTTATAGGGCCCTCCACCACCACTACTGCCATCAGTCAGGAATACAGTGGAATGATTTTGGAGTATGGGCTGGCAGCCTTCTTTGAAACAAGTTTTGCCAGCTTTGGACTTGCCGTTGGTTACGATCACCTGACAGGCCCCGACAGGGATGTTTGGATTTACAACCGAAAGCCGTGGGTGGGGTTTGTTGTTGGTATTGCATTGAACTAAGGCTGACAACCTATTTTCTTCGACACCACAAACCCCTGCCGACAGAACTGACCCGTAACAGCACCATGGCAGTCTGAAAAATATTCACTTCGATTCAAAAGTTTAGCG
>DHLV01000260.1 GCA_002405445.1 Flammeovirgaceae bacterium UBA4659
TTCGTCTATGCGCGCCTGCTCAATATTGCTTCCTGCCAAATATGGCGCCATGGCGATGTTCCGGGCAACCGTCAAAGCACCGATCAGGTGATTGCGTTGAAAAATAAAGCCCAAATGCTTGGCGCGAAAATGATCTAACTGTGCCTCGTTGAGCCGCGAAATGTCTGTACCGGCAATAAAAATACTTCCTTGCTGCATACGCAACAGTCCCCCCATCAGGTGCAACAATGTGGTTTTGCCACTGCCTGAATCACCCAATAACAGGCACGGCTCCCCCGGACGCACATCCACATCCGGAAGTTGGAGTGACGAGCCGGTCTTATAGGCGTAGCTTACATTACTGGTTTTGATCATGCTTTTTTGATAATCGATTGTGCCCGAACCTGTGTTAACACCAACAGTCCTATTACAAAAAATGTTGCAATGGCAAGCGTGCTATTCCGCATGCTACCCGTCACGTGCTCGATAAATCCATAACTAAAGGTGCCCACCACAATAGACAGGTTAAAGGTGACATCGAAAAAGGAAAAGTAAGAAGCATTATCGATTGAATCCTGTGGAATCAACTTAGAGTAGGTTGCCCTTGATAATGACTGAATTCCGCCCATTACGATACCTACTGCAAATGCAAGCGCATAAAACTGGTATGCTGATTGAACCCTATACGCACCAAAACAGATAAACACCCAAAACACAATCATGAGGATGAGCACGTTTTTGTTTCCCAAGCGACCAGAGAGTCGTGCAAAACCATGGGCACCCAAGGCCGCTACCAATTGAATCACCAAGATGGTGAGGATCAACTTTGTGTCTGGCAGCTTTAGCTCTTTAGCACCAAAGGTGGCTGCCATGTACATGACGGTTTGCACGCCCATGTTAAAGAAAAAGTAGGCTAGTACATATTTTCTTAGATCAGGATTTTGCGAAAAACTTCTCCACACGTTCATTAACTCCTCATACCCTTTCACCAAAGTGGCTTTCGTCTTTCGCACTTCTTCGGGAAGCACAGCAAAAGTGACCTGCGCAAACCCGATCCACCATACGCCCACCAATAAAAATGATAAACGCACCATGGTCCCTTCCGCCACGCCCAACACACCGTGCAACTGTATTAAACCCAAACATAACACCAACAAAACGCCACCCCCATAGTAGCCCCATGAGTATCCTTTCGCGCTGATCCGATCAAATTGGTCTTCGGTAGCGATCTCGGGCAAAAAAGCATCATAAAATACCAAACTGCCAGAGTAGCCAATGCTGGCAAAAACGATGCAGGCAATACCCCATCCCAAGTTAGATTTTTCGAAAAAGAACATGCCCACACATGCCAATCCACCAATAAAACAAAACATTCGCATGAAGATTTTTTTTCTGCCGGCATAATCTGCCACACCCGATAACAATGGCAATAGTGGCGTTACCAGCAAAAAAGAAAATGATAACGCGTAAGAATAAAGTGCCGAGTTTGGAATTCTTTCCCACCACAAAAATGAAACATCATCGCTGCCATCGGCACCCTTGGCTACGGCCTGGTAGTACACAGGAAAAATAGCTGAGGTAATCACAAGCGAGTAAACTGAGTTGGCCCAATCGTATAGGCACCAGGCGCGTATGATTTTCGTATTGTTCTTTTCGGTCATGGAAAATGAAATTCAGTATAATCAAAACTCGGTGAAATGATGCCCTCCGTGAAAGTCAGGAATGTTTCTCTATGCCAAAAGCTTTCGTGTGCCAAGTTCGTTACTTTGACCGCATCCTTACAAAAGCACAAAAGCCCCGATTTACCGGGGCTTTTGAATAACAAACCTTGAAAAATTAGTTTTTTGTAACTTTTGTATTATCCAACGCGGTGTACAAAATCTTGCGCGCATTGCCCTTGCGCAATTCTGTTTCTACGTCAGCAATAATGCCGCGTTTTGAATCACTATCTACTTTCAAAGCGATTGTGATCTGCTCGCGTTCCACTTCTTCAAGCTTTGATTTTTCTTCATTCACCCACTTGATGATCTCCTTGGTGTCGATGAATACATCATTGGCTTGAATCTTGGCATCTTTGCCATCTTCCGCTTTGGTTGGCTCGCCAATATATAAACTTGCCACCAGCGTTTTGCGTTCAAGTTTACGCAACTGAGATGCCTAGGGGATCACCTGCTTCACGTGTATGGTGGTTTCCCGCATTTCGGTAGTCACCATAAAGAAAAACAACAACATGAACACCACATCGGGCATTGATGACGTTGGGATTTCCTGCTTTACTTCCGCTTTCTTTTTAAACTTCGACATAATGCGATCATTTAATTCCCCACTTTAGTTGGTTCTGCAATCGAAATCTGCATCGGGTAGCCCGCGCGGCCTTTCTCATAAATTGCTTTGGCTCCGGGGTCCTGGCTGATTCTGGATGCTGCCTCGCGAAACTCCTTGTTGGTAACACCGGCCTGGTCGGCATAGATGTCGTAATAGGCACCCTGGCAAATGTCAAGAATCTCAACAAAACGCTTGTGGCTGGTACCACGGTCTGTTTTGAAAGAAATGACTGCTTTTTCGGGGCTTTCGGAGCTGGCCGGGTCTGCACCATTGTTGGTGATGAACTTCTTGATCATTTCTTTCAAGCCGCTCACATCAGACATCGGTTCGCCTTCTACCAACAGGTTGTCAGACGAGTTAACCTGAATCTTAAAAATATTCTTCTCCTGCATCTTAACTTCCTGCTCTTGGTTAGGATCAGGAGGCGGAGGTAAACCAATGCTCAACCCTTTATCGTTGTTGATTGTTGTGGTCACCAAAAAGAAGGTCAACAACAAGAACGCGATATCGGCCATTGATGCATTCGGTATTTCGGGCGTTGCACGTGCCATTTAACTGTCTTTCTTTTTAATTATTGATAATATCTCTTACCAAAGAAACGATGGCTAGAATGGCCGCGATGAACAACGCTACATAAAACGTGATCAAACCTGCGCCAATGAGCTTTGAGCCGAGCGCATCTCCACCCATCGATGCATACCGCGCAGAAACGGTATCGTCAGACATGGCATACGCCACGCCAAACAGAACCACAATGGCGATTATGCCGATGAGGGATTTCAGCAAGTCGGCCGGATGCTTGATGGCATTTACCAACGGCATGCCCACCGATGCCACTAAGGCAAGGGCGATCAGCACGTAGCAAACCCACAAACCGGGCGAAATCAATGACTCTAACATACTTTTCTTATTTAGAAAGTTTGTGCTTTACCAAAATGTCAATCAATGAGATCGAGGCATCTTCCATTCTGTTTACCAGGCTATCGATTTTAGACACGCAATAGTTGTACAAAACTTGAAGCACCATACCTACGATCAAACCACCTACGGTTGTGATCAAGGCCACTTTCATGCCACCGGCAACGATAGAAGGAGAGATATCACCGGCAGCTTCGATGGCTTCAAAAGCGTCCACCATCCCCACAACAGTACCGAAGAAACCCAACATAGGGCCAAGTGAAATACACAACGAAATCCAGATCAAACCTGACTCCAGGCGGCCCATTTCAACACCACCATAAGATACAATTGATTTTTCTACCATGTCCACGCCTTCGCCTGAGCGCATCAAGCCTTGGGTGAATATAGAAGCCACAGGGCCACGGGTATTTTTCGTAACGTCCTTCGCTGCTTCCACGCCACCTTTTGCGAGCGCATCTTCAATTTGGCCCAACAACTTTTTGGTGTTGGTGGTAGCCATATTGAGGGTGATGATTCTTTCGATGGCAATGGCCAAGCCCAAAATGAACACGATCAAAATGGGCCACATGAAGGGAGGCCCTCCATCGATGAACTTCTGCTTCAATACCTGGTGGAATGATTGTTCTTCTGCAGCAGCTGCATCAGATGCAGGGGTTTCAGTTTCAGCTGATGCTGCAGGTGCGGCTGCTTCAGTGGCAACCTTTGAAGAGTCGGTGGGCTCTTGCGCCAACGCTTTTGAAGCGCCAAACGCAAGCACTCCGAAGAAAGCTAGAATCGTTACTAATTTTTTCATGGTTTAAGGTTTATGATAAAACTTGAAGTGGCCAAAATTAAAGGTTTTGCCCGTTTCCTAGCTAGAATTTGAAAAAAAAACAGAAAAACGTTTCACTTTATG
>DHLV01000025.1:0-164 GCA_002405445.1 Flammeovirgaceae bacterium UBA4659
TCCCGCACCAAAGTAATCAAAAATCACAGCCGGTCAAAGAATCGGTAACGCAGGGTGTTGGCAGGCACGGCATAGTTACGGGCATTTGCTAAATTTGCAACATGGATATTAAGAAAGTTAAACTCGTTGCTTTTTTGGTCGGATCTGTTCTGCTCATCACCTTC
>DHLV01000025.1:286-15907 GCA_002405445.1 Flammeovirgaceae bacterium UBA4659
TGGTCGGATCTGTTCTGCTAATCACCTTCACATTCTATTTTTATCAAATCATTTATACACCTAATATTCTGGTCGATCGTGACGACAGACTGTTTATGGTAAAGTCGGGCGCTACCTATCAATCGGTATTGAACGATCTTGGGAAAGCAAATTTTGTGAATGATATGGTATCATTTGCATTCTTGGCAAAGCTCAATGGACTTGATCAAGAACTAAAGCCAGGCCGCTACATTCTGAGGCGTAACATGACCAACCTGCAGGCCATCAAAGTATTGAAATCGGGCAAGCAGGAGCCGGTGAAGCTCACGTTTACGCATGTTCGCCTCACCAGCGAGCTGGCCGAGAAACTGACAAAGAACATTGGCGTTACATCGGCAGAGTTTGACGAAGCTTTAGAAGACTTTGTGAAAAGCAACACAGATGGATTTGATGAGGAAAACATTAGGTGCATGTTTATCCCTAATACTTATGAAGTGTACTACAACATTACCCCCGAAGGTCTCATTCAACGTATGAATGCCGAATTCCACAAGTTTTGGAACAGCGAAAGAACTGCAAAAGCAAAAAAGCTTGGGTTTACTCCAATAGAGGTATCTATTCTGGCTTCTATTGTGCAGGCCGAAACAGTGAAGGCAGATGAGGCACCGATGATCGCTGGATTGTATATCAATCGGTTGAAGAAGGGCATTCCAATGCAGGCTGATCCCACACTGGTGTATGCATCAAATGATTTTTCGCTGAAGCGCGTGTTGAATACCCATAAGGGAATTGATTCACCCTACAACACATACAAAAATGCTGGCCTGCCCCCGGGGCCCATCAACGTGCCGCAGATTGTGAATATTGATGCCGTGCTGAATGCCGTTGACCATCAATACTATTATATGTGTGCTAAAGAAGATTTTTCGGGCTACCACAATTTTGCCCAAAACCTGGACGAGCACAACGTAAACGCGCGCAAGTATCAAAAAGCATTGACAGCGGAGATGAAAAAGGCAGCGGGCAACAAGTAATCTGAAATTTTAGGGTAGAAATCTTCAATCACTCCATGTATACCTCCGAAACTTTTGTGCGTGTGCGATATGGTGAAACAGACCAAATGGGTTATGTGTATTACGGTAACTATGCGATGTTCTACGAAGTGGGAAGGGTAGAGGCACTGCGCCAGTTGGGTTTATCCTACAAAGAGTTAGAAGATGACGGAGTGATGATGCCCGTACTGGAAAATCATTCTAAATTTCTATTGCCGGCATTGTATGACGATCATTTGAAGATCGTGACAACGATTCGCGATAAGCCGGGTGTGCGGATTCAGTTTAACTATTCCATTTTTAACGCTGACGGAAAGTTGCTGCACGAGGGGCACACGTTGCTAGCCTTTGTTGATAAGAAGAATGGTCGACCCTGCCGCCCTCCCCAGCGATTTATGGATGTATTGAAACCTTACTTTTAGTTTGAAAATGAACCATGTTAAAAATCTGAACATGGAACAGACCGCTGTTTGCTTCAAAGCATTGCAGTTGAGCATCTCTCAAAGCTATGTTATATTCAGCTTGTCGGGATATCGTTATTTGAAATTTGCTTCCAAATGGCCTCGATCCACTCAGCCAAACAACTTACAAAAGGTTTTTATAAACGCCCAGTTGTATAACTTGTGCCGCCATGTTGATCAACTGGTCATTTTCAAATGGCAGCAATTTCAGGTTAAGATGTTTTCAAATTTTTTGAATTAGCCTGTGAAGTACGTCACCCGCAAACGCATTCTTCAGTTTGACACGGCCCGCACCAGTCGCAGTTGGCTCAAGCGCATGAAATTTAAAAAGCACGATAACCTGTCATTTTACAAGTTTATCAAAATCTTTTTCCATAACATCAGCGAAGACGAGATCACAGATCGCGCCAACGCTGTATCTTTTAATTTCATCCTCGCTATCTTTCCAACGATTATTTTTCTGTTCACGCTCATTCCGTATATCTCTGCCTATTTTCCTGAAATCAACACGCAGAGCATCATGAATTTTCTCCAATCGGTAGTACCTGCCAGTATGTACGACACTATTTCGTCTACTGTTTTTGACATCGTGAGCAAGCAACGGGGCAGCCTTTTGACGTTTGGTGTGCTGTTTGCGTTGTACTTGTCTACCAACGGCATGATGGCGCTCATGCGCGCGTTCAATGCCTGTTATCGTACCGTGGAAAAAAGGCATTGGCTACGCATGCGGGTGACGGCCGTGGGACTTACACTGATGTTGGCTTTTGTTTTTTTGTCAGCAGTAGTATTGTTGATCATCGGGCAGATTGTTCTCAACTACGTAACCACGCACCTAGAGGACTTCAGCCACCTGAACCTGGATGATGTCACCATTTATATGCTGTTTGCATTGCGGTTTATGGTCATCTTCATCGTTTTCTTCGTGGCGATTTCATGTATTTATTATTTTGGGCCGGCCGTGCATTACAATTGGAGTTTTTTTTCCATCGGATCTTTCCTGGCAACACTCGCGATCATTGCACTGTCGTATGGCTTTTCAGTCTACATCACTAATTTTGGAAGTTATAATAAGGTGTACGGATCCATTGGGGTGCTGATTGCTTTGATGGCGTGGATACAACTGGTGACGGTGATATTGTTGTATGGATATGAGATAAACGCCAGCATGCATTACGGCAGAAAAATGGAGTCCATCGCGAAACACCAGCGCAGCCAACGGTTGGAAAAAGCGATGAGGTAAACTGTCGATCATCAATGGTTGACAGAAAATGTCTCTATTGATTATAGGCCAATGAATCATTGACAAATGAATAAACAAATTGAATCGTTGTTTCGGATCGCTCAAAAGAAAGACCGATTAATCATAGGCCTTATGTCTGGTACATCGCTGGATGGTTTGGATGTAGCCTTGTGCCGCTTTTGCGGAAGTGGTATGGAGACCCGGATTGAGCTGCTGCGATTTCGAACCGTGCCGTACGATACGGATTTTAAAGACGAGATCAAATCCGTCTTTTCCAGGGAGACAGTGAGCCTGGAGAAAGTCTGTCTGCTAAACCCATGGATTGCCATGCGGCATGCGCAAATGATTTTAGACAGCCTGCGCCAATGGGGTATGTCACCACATCAAATTGACCTGGTTGCCAGCCACGGGCAAACGATTTATCATACTCCGAAGTCGTTGCATCGAAAAGAAAAATTTGGCAATGCCACGCTGCAAATTGGTGATGGAGACCACCTGGCTCAGGCAACGGGCATTATCACGCTCAGCGATTTTAGGCAAAAGCACATTGCTGGCGGTGGCGAAGGCGCACCGTTGGCAGCCTATGGTGATTACCTGATCTTTTCAAAAAAGGGAGAAAACCGCGTGATGCTGAACATCGGAGGCATCGCTAATTTTACTTATTTGCCCGGGTCGCTGCATGCAAATGAGGTTTTTTGTACAGATGTAGGCCCTGGCAATACGTTGATGGATGCCTACATGCAAAAGTATTTTGGAAAGTATTTCGATGAGGGTGCGGCCATCGCCATGCAAGGCCAGGTCAATCAGCCGTTGTTGGCCGCATTGAAAGATCACACGTTCTTTCTGCAGCCATTTCCAAAAACCACCGGGCCCGAGTTATTCAACCTTGGGTACCTCCAGCGCGCACAGCACCAATCAGGCACAACAGACATTCGCAAAGAAGATGTGATGGCTACACTCAACCGATTTACGGCCGATATGATTGTGGTTGCAATAAAAGAGGCTTTGCAGGCGAACGCCAGCGCCAGCATTTTTTCGAGCGGAGGCGGCATGCACAACCCGCAACTGATGCAACATATACAACAACAACTGCCGCAATATCATTTTTTAATCACTGCTGATTTGGGCATTCACCCTGATGCAAAAGAAGCAGTGCTGTTTGCTACACTGGCCAATGAGTGTGTATGCGGAGGGCGAACAAATTATGGAGATAACCGCAACGGCATACCGAGCGTTTCAATGGGCAAGATCTCCTTGCCGGGATGAGCCCCGTGTATCGTTTGCAACGCTGTTGGCGATTCAAAGGCAAAACTAAAATGCCGGTTATCTGTTATCGCTAAATGATGAGACTCATCATTATCGTGCATCTTGTCGCAATTACTTACGGGTTATCTGCCCAGAATAAAATCTCAGGTGTGGTAACCGATGCGAACACCGGTGAGCCCATCGCTTTTGCCAATGTGTTTTTTACCAACACTACCTTTGGTAGCAGCACAAACGAAAAAGGAGAATACAGCTTTTCAGGTTTTCCCGCAGGCAAATATGACTTAACGTTTGCGTTTGTAGGTTACGTGACCACCCAAACAGCCGTGCAATTTGAAGGCAGCACCCAGTTGCGGGTGCACCAGAAAATGACCGCGGAAGCAAAAGTGTTGAATGAAGTATTGGTAAAGCCTGATACGCTGGGGTGGAAGCGCAACTACGAGCAGTTCAAATACCATTTTTTGGGTACGTCAAAGTACGCGGCCCAATGTGTTATTTTGAATCCGAAAGACATCGCGATATTCTACGACCGGAGAGATGGAGTGCTGGTGGCTTTTGCAAAAAAACCGATCGTAGTTGAAAACAATGCCACCGGCTACCGTATCAAATACTACCTGCACCATTTTGAATTCCAAAGCCGCTCTGGCCTGTTTAATATTTACGGTTTGCCTCAATTTGAAGAGATGATTGCAAAGAATGAACGGACTAAGAATAGATGGATGAAAGAACGACAGCGTGTTTATGAGGGGTCGCTGCTCCACTTTATGCGCAGTTGGCGTGCGGGTACGTGGATAGAGAATGACTTTAAGGTGGCCCGCATGTACCGCGTACCCAATAAAGAGCGACCAGACGAGATGTACCTGCATAAAAAGATCAGCGAGTGGCAAAAAAAGCTCACATCCAAAGAAAAATTGTCTTTCACCATTACAACAGATGGCACCATAAAAAATGGAGACAGCCTCAGCTATTTTTTGCGACTGAGAAATATGCCGAAAGAAATTGACAGTGTGGCGAAAGAATCTTTGGTAGGCACTGAATTCAACAGCACGCAGCAGGAGGACAAAAATTACCAAGGGTTGCTTTCTGTTCGGTATGATCGGCTTGAAGACATTGTTTATACTCAGACCATTGCCCACAGAGACCAACGCCTGAAGCAAAAGTCAGTTTTGCATGTGCTGGCACCCGTTAAGATATACACAAACGGGTATTACGAAGATGTACGCAGTATTTTTTTAGAGAGGTATTGGTCGTGGTCAGAAAAGATTGCTACCATGTTGCCGTTGGAGTTTGAGCCGGTTAAGGACTAAAGCACATTCAATCCCTTGGTGCTAAATTCTATCAGCCGTGGATCATGCGGGTCAAGTTCTGTAACCAGTACGCGAATTTCAGTAACCGGGCACACGTTGAAACGCTGTGCGGAGTTTATTTTTTCTGAAATGGTGAGCACTACCACTTGCTGGGCGGTTTCGATCATTGCCTTCTTTAGTTGTACCACTTCCCAGTCAAACTCTGTTAAGCCCTGGGTGGCATCCAAATTTCCTGTGCCCATAAAGCAATAATCTGCTTTCACATGCGAGAAAGTTTTGATGGTTTCGCCTCCAAGTGCAATTTGGGCATCGTGCGAAAGCCTGCCACCGACAAAAATGGTTTCGATGTTTTCATGTGCGATCAATTGCATGGCAATTGGCAAACTGGGCGTAAATACCGTCAGGCGCAGGTGCTCGGGCAACAGCCTCGCCACTTCCAGGTTAGTGGTGCCGCCCCCCATTACCAGCACACCCCCGTCTTTCAATAATTGTATGGCCTTGGTAGCGATCTTAATTTTGTGCTCATGGGCGTAAATCTGGTCTTCGCGATAGGTATATAAGTGAAAGGAGTTTGCCACAGCGCCACCGTGCACCTTCTTGAGCTTTCCCCACTCATTTAACTGGTGCAGGTCTCGCCTCACTGTATCTTCAGAAACGGCCAACTGTTGTGCAATATCGGTGAGCAGCACGCGGTTGCGGATTTTTACCTCATTGAGGATGAATCGATGTCTTTCTTCGCGCAGCATTTGCAGTTTTATGCACGATTTTACATATTTTTTTCAGAAATCGTTTGCAATACTCGAAAAAAAACGCAAATTCACACAAATTTTTCGAGTTTTTGCGGTTTTGGTTACCGGCAAAAACCGAAAAACGAAACATTTCAACAACTTAAACTTCTTTTCATGACCCCATTTTACCGATCCAAAAAGCGAGGCATAGCGGCTTGGAGCCTGCTTTTGCTGCTGGTCTGCGTCACCGCGTGGGCGCAAGGCCAATCCGTAACCATTACGGGAAAAGTTACCGATGCGGAAAATCAACAGCCCTTGCCTGGCGTTACGATTCGTATCGAAGGAACCAACGTTGGAACCGCAACCGATAGTGAAGGCAATTACAAATTGCTTGCAGAAGTGAACTCGGCCGGTTATACGTTGATTGCAAGTTTCATTGGGTACAAGACTGTAAAGACAGCAGTAACCTTCGAATCCCCCACCTATGAACTTAATTTCAGCTTGGCTGAGGATATTTTAAGTCTGGATGAAGTAATAGTTACCGGTTTGGGCACTACCTCTGAAAAGAAGAAAATTGGCAATTTGGTCTCTAGAATTAGTCAAAAAGACTTCAAGGATATTGCCAGCCCGAATGCAATTTCAAGTTTATCGGGTAGAATCTCTGGCGCTGTGGTTACTCAGAATTCTGGTGACCCGGGTGGCGGTTTTTCAGTGATTTTAAGGGGAATTTCGACTGTTAATGGTTCTGCTGAGCCGATTTTTGTAGTAGACGGTAACATCATCAACAACAGTTCTAACAACGTAATCAACCTAAATGCAGATGCCCAAGTCACAAATTTTCAAGCTGGACAAAATCGTTTGATTGACATTAACCCAAACGACATTGAAAGCATTGAAGTGCTCAAAGGAGCATCGGCTGCTGCCGTCTATGGTTCACTTGCTTCCAATGGTGTGGTTTTGATAACTACTAAAAAGGCTTCGAGTGGTGCACCTAAAATTACTTTTTCTACTTCGGTTTTGGTAAGCGAACTGCGAAAAGAGATAGAGTTCAATCAATATCCCTTCAGATTTGGTTATCCGGGAGATAGCAGGCTCTCAACGACAGGTGATAGGTTAACGATGATCGGAGATTTTCGCAGCCCTGCAGACAGGGCTGCTTTGCCCGGAACGGGCCCGATTTCAATTGGCAATGCGAGGTTGGTGGAGAATCAGTACCCGGTTACACGGTACAATTATTGGAAGGATATTTTTAAAACCGCTACTGGCACAGATAACTACATTTCCGTAACCGGGGGGGGGCAAAAGACGAGCTACTTCGCTTCGGTTTCATATTACAACAACGATGGTATTCTGAGGAGTACAAACTTTAAAAGATACGGCTTGAATCTAAAAGTCGACCAAAAGTTGTTTAACGACCGGGCACTCTTATCTGCAGGTTTGATTTATAGCAACAGTTCGAGCAGAGATTTGCCCAACGGAAACAACTTTTTTAATCCAATCAGTGGAGTTGTGATCATGGATAATGTCTGGAATATCAATGAGAGGGATGCTTTTGGAAATTTACGTGGCACAGAAATCCTAAGAATCAATCCACTGACGCCTATCGAAACTTTCAATATTACCCAACAAACTAATCGTACTATTGGCAATCTCAATTTTAATTATTCACCGATCGATGACTTGATAATAGACTATCGGCTCGGTATCGATAATACTTCACTTGTGGGCAACACCCTTCAACCAACAATTCCATATCCCGGAGTGGCAGCAGGATCTTTTCCAGATGGATACGCTAGTGTAGCAACATCAAACACTTTTCAATTGAATAGCAATTTTTCCGCTACTTATTCAAAAAAAATAGGCGAGCAGATTACAACTTCTACCAGTATTGGTGGCCAATGGTTGTATCGGCAGAACAAAGGCACTGTAGCCCAGGGAAGAGATTTGTTGCCGTTTGTGAATACTATCAATTCAGCTAGAAACTTTTTTGTGAACCCGAGCGAGGACCAGAGGGAATTCTCGCTATGGGGCTTCTTTGTGCAGGAGACAATAGGGTATAGAAATTTTGCGTACCTCACGTTAGCAGGTAGAGTGGATGGAGCGTCTTCATTTGGTGAAGACCAACGCAATCAGTTTTACCCTAAAGTGAGTACAAGCTTGGTTTTCTCGGATTTGGAGTTTTGGAAAACGATGCCTCAGTTTTGGAATTCGTTTAAGTTGAGAGGATCATACGGTGAGGCGGGTAACCTCACTGCCATTGGAGAATTTGACCGATTTACGGTTGCTTCACCGGTAGTACTGCCCAACAGGGGTGGATTTGTACCAAGCAGTAGAATCGGCCAAACGGGTATTAGGCCAGAGCGCCAAAGAGAATATGAAGTAGGCGCAGACTTGTCGTTCATAAAAAATAAATTGGGGATACAGTTCACTTACTATTCTAAAACAATTGATGACTTGATATTAACAACCGCGGTCTCCCCAACCTCGGGTGGCGCTGATATCATCAGGAATGCCGGGCAACTGAAAAACAGCGGCATTGAACTTCAAGTAGACGGAAGCATTGTTAAAACAAAAGATTTTTCGTGGAATGTAACGGGCATTTTTTCAACATTTAAAAATGAAATAACAGATTTGCTCAATAAACAAGTGAATGGAGATTTGTTGAGGGGTGGTGGCGGTACGCAATCAGCGATCATCGGGCAGCCTATAGGAGCATTCAATGTGAATTTCTACGCAAGGAATGCAGATGGCTCGTTAATTTTGAGCCCCTTAGGATTGCCACAGGTTGATAGAGGTGATCCAAATACAAATACGCCTCAGCGTGATGCAGCTGGCCAGCCATCAGGCACACCCATTCGCAGGGTTTTAGGCGACCCCAATCCGGATTGGACCGGCTCCATCATCAATAACTTTAATTATAAGCGTTTTTCTCTCAGAGTACAATTTGACGCGATACAGGGATTCCAAATATACAACTGGAATAAAATCACCCTCAATAATGTGGGCGCCAGTAAGTTATCTGAACGTGAATTACGAGGCGAATTACCGCGGGGGTGGGTAGCTGCTATCGGTGGATTCATAGGTCCCCGAATACAAGAAGAGCATATTGAAGATGGCTCATTTGTGAAGTTACGCGAAGTCGCTCTAACGTATGATTTTGGAAAAATTGGTCTATTTTCCAACGTAAACTTTACGGTGATTGGAAGAAACTTGTTGTCTTTTGATAATTACTCAGGTTTTGATCCTGAAACAAACACTGCCGGCCAGAATACTAGAGTGAGGGGGGATGACTTTGGTAACGTCCCAATTCCTAGAACCTATCAATTTAAGTTAACAGCTTCATTTTAAAATACAACTTATGAAGACTAATGTAATTTTTTCAGTAGTGATATTTTCACTGTTTGGTTGTACTACGGATTTTGTGAACCCGAATGCACCAACAATTCAAAGAATTAATACTTCAACTCAAGGGTTGACGAATTTAGTGATCGGGTCCCAGTGGCGTTATTCCGTAGGGGCAACAAGCGCTATCTACGCGTCCATTACCGGTGCGGGTTTGACGGCCGGTGAACTGCGGGTTTTGAATGCCGGGAATGCTGATTTGGCAAACCTAAAGGCTGGGGGATCGAGTTTGACACCAGATAATCCTGTAGTAACCAATTTATGGACAGCTTTAAACCTGGTCCGCCAAAACGGTGAGTTCCTGTATGACAACGCAAATGTATTTCCTGCCGCAGCTGATGCAAAAACAATAAGGGTTTATGGAAACTTTTATAGGGCACTTTCTATTGGTACAATGGCGCAGTTTTGGGATAACGTTGTAATAAGAACGTCCCAAAATGCAACCTTCGTCAGCCGTGTAGATGGTCTTAAAGAGGCAGTGCGTCTTCTGCAAGAGTCCTCTGGTTTAATAGGTAGCGATGTGCCAAGTACCAGCATCGTGTCGGCAGTTGGTAGCAATATCAACATTGGAAATTCAACGTCTGCGTTATTGGCGAGGTATAATTTATTCTTGGGAAATTATCAAGATGCCATTGTTGCGGCCCAAAGCGCTTCACTCACCATTAAATCTGTCTTTGACTTCAACACAGTGTCGCAAAATCCAATCTTCCGGGTATCGCTTACAACCAATAATTTATTTGACGTGGTTACAGATTTCGGTTTGCCAGTTTCGCTTGCACCAGCGCCATCTGACGGACGTATACCCTTTTACCTAACAGCGAATGCTGCAAACGGGAAGGGCTTTTTCAAAAGTGATTCCGAGAGCATCCCGGTCTATTTGCCTGGCGAGATGTTGCTTATTCAGGCTGAAGCGAATGCAAGGTTGAATAAGTTGCCCGAGGCAAAGGCAGCACTTGATTTAGTGCTTACAAAAAATAGTGACACTTTCGGTCTGAATGCGAATTTACCTGCTTATTCGGGTGTGTTGTCACAGAGTGCCCTTCTTGATGAAATTTATAAAAACCGTTGCATTGAGTTGTACATGACTGGGATGAAGCTTGAGGATAGCAGGCGATTTGACCCCTCAAATTCTAGGGCGGAGAGGAATCGCAATTTTTACCCGTACCCCTCTACCGAACGATTTAACAACCCCAACACGCCACCAAATCCAACCAACTAGGTAAGTAAATCTTCTATTCAAAAAGAGGCTGCCTCAAAAGGTCAGCCTCTTTTTTTGGCCAAATACAAAGCCCGCTTTTAAATATTCTGTTGTGCGACAGTGCCTTCTTCTGCCTTATTTAAGTGTTACCCCATTTGATGAAAAAATTCTCTCCAGCAATTCTGTCGCGTCCAAACCAACAAAATCTGCAATCACAAAATCAGTTTCTTTCAGTTCTTCAAAAGTATGTGTGGTTGCAACCCCCACTACCTTTGCCCCTGATGCCTTGCCCGCGGCCACGCCCGAGAGGGAGTCTTCAAATACAATGCAATCTTCCGGTGCATATCCCAACGCGGCAGCGCATTTCAAATAAATTTCGGGGTGCGGTTTGCCATGGTCTACAAATGAGTCGTCCAAAACAGTGGGAAAGTAATCTGCCAATTGCGTTTTGCTCATCACAAAATCTACATTGCTGCGGGGGGCGGAAGTGCCAATCGCACGCGCAAAATTCTGCGCGTTTAACTGTTCTAAAAAATCGCGTAAGCCGGCCAGCGGCTTGATGTCATTTTTGATCAACTCTCGAAACATACCTTCCTTTTCTTCCGCGTAAAACTCCAACTCGGCAGGCGACAAAGTGCGCCCAAACAAGTTGGTAATCCATTGTTTGTTGGTGCGGCCATAAATTTTAGCCAGCAGTTCTTGCTCAGTTAAGTGGTAACCATATTTTTCGCAAAACTGGTGCAGCGCAATTTTATGGTACGGGTTGCTGTGGATGATCACGCCATCCATGTCGAAGATAAATGCTTTTGAAATCATGCGGAGCGAATACGGGCACAAGATACTACTCTTTAGTTGGTTTATTTGTTCCACCCTGCACACGCTACCACCATTGCGCAGTGTGTTTTTTCTTTACTGCACCAAAAACTTCTTTGCAAAGGTTCGGCCATTCCAGGTAAAGCGCGCCACATACATGCCGGCAGCAAGGTTGGCAACATTGACTTCGAATAACTGATTGGCGGGCACCAGATGAACGTCACTTAACTGTTGACCGAGCAGGTTATGTATCTGCATTTTCACGTTGCGGTCGGTGCTGATTTGAAGCACATTGTTTTTGCCGGGTGTCACCGGGTTAGGAAATAAATCAATTTCCGGATCGGGAGGAAGGTCTCTACCCCCGTCATTCTTCAGCAGTAACAAGCCACCACGGACGTTGCCGATGGCGATCGCAGGCCTGTTGCTGTTGAATAAATTGGCAATCGCTGGCCAACAGTTGCCACCCAGATTTCGCTTTTCATATTTTTGGGTAATCTCGTTGTAAACAATTTGGTTCACGGGATTGATGGCCGTGTTTTGTGATCTGAAGTCGGAGTAGATCGACACCTCTCCGCGCTGGTTACTCACCACCAGATCTGAAAGCCCATCGCTGTCAAGGTCACCGGCCGCCATTGCCAGGTTTTGGCGGTCTGTGCTGTTGCCAATTCCCAGAAAATCCGCTTTTGATAATGTGAAATTTACCGAACCGGCTGCACCTTGGTTTCTCCAGTATTCGATGGCTCCGGTATCGGTGCCGACTAAAATGTCCAACACACCATTTCGGTCAACATCTACCAGCAAGAGGTTTTCAGTGTTGCCAATTTGAAAGTTGGTGCTTTTCAGCATTGGGTCACCGGGCAGAAAACGGTCGGTAGCACTGTTGGTCAGATAGAATAACGTGGCCACCGCACTGTTGCGGTTGGTACGGGCTGTCAATGCCAGGTCGGTTTTGCCATCGCCATTGACGTCAGCAAATTGAATTTTGATGTTAGTATAGTTGATGGCAGAAAAAAACAGATAGTCATCGGTTACAAGTTTGAACGAGGGCTGGGAACTGGTTCCTACATTTTCGTACTGTGCAATGGAGGAAGAGAGCCCGTTGCGGATGTTGTTGCTCACCATCAAATCCAAATCTCCATCGCCATCCATATCAAAAAAAGCAGGCACGCTGTTATCGCCAACATCAATCATATCTCCCTGCAAAAAGTTGTTGGCAAAAAAAGTAAACTGAGCAGCAGAGGCCGTACCCGAATTGCGATACAGTGTTAACGAACGCTGGAAGTCGATGACCTGGGAGCTGCGCGTGCTTACGTTGGCGGTCACAAGCAAATCAGGCAACCCATCAAATGTAACATCTTCATAAAACGGAGCAGGGTAAAAAGGTATCACCAATGGCGCTGAGTTTGGAAAAGCGGTAAAGCTCGTGATAAGTGGCGTTTGGATTGTACCTGTGTTATTGAGCAGATATAAATTAGAACATGATTCTTCAGTAAAAAGCAGATCTTTCACGCCATCGTTGTTGAAGTCAATCGCTATCAATGCCTTTCCGCCAGTATGTTGCGAGCGCCCCCCGCTCAATAGCTCGCTGCAGGTTTTTCCGGCAGGCAGCGAAATCTTTCCGCAGGTACATTCTTCAAACCCGCCCCAGTTCTGTGTTGCTCGCGTAAACTGCATTGAGTCACAGCGACCGGTGTTTTCTTTTGACATGTTGCGGTGCCATTCCAGGGTGCTTGGGTTTACGAAGCGCATATTCAAAATATCGAGGTCGCCATCGCCATCAATGTCATCAATGGCAGCCACATCATCGGGGTTGATTTTTAGATTGATGTTGCCGCTGAAACCGACCGTTGAGATCGGTTTAGGGTTGTTGCCCGCATCTTTGTTGAACGGCCTCCAACTCAGCGGCTGGCCCGGCTGCGTAGTGTTGATAAAGGCCACCAACCCAAACGGATCACCCGTGAAGATATCTTTTTTGCCGTCACAGTTTATATCGCGCAGCAACAGCCATTGATTGATGTAGCTCGGGAAAAGCGATTCATAGGCCGGTGCGTACACGTATTGAGTATTCTGATTGAGGTAGGTGAGTACTTGTCCGGTAGTCCGTTCAAAAATTACCAGGTCTTGTTTGTTGTCGCCATTCAAGTCTATGGTGTTTACCTGTGCCGCGTTGAGGCCACCCGCCCAAGGCATAGCGAGCGGATTGCCGTTGTACTCAACAGGTGTGTTTTGGTCAACCACGTAAGTGAACTGCCCGTAGGCTTGCCACGCCCCCACCATCACTACAGCCAACGCAACAGCTTTCATTTCTACAAAATAACGAAGAATAGGTCTGCTTATTTGGCCACAAGATAATTTGATTTTTTAGCTTTATGGAATTTTATGGATATCGCAGCACTTTATCAACTGTATCTCCAATCTGGGAAAGTTTCAACAGACACGCGGCAGATTTCGCCCGGGTGTATTTTCTTTGCCCTCAAAGGACCTACCTTTAATGCCAACGCTTTCGCGGAAGAGGCGCTGCAAAAAGGAGCCAGTTATGCCGTGGTAGATGATGTTAACTATGCCAAAGGTGACCGATTTGTTTTAGTGCCAGATGCGTTGCAATGTCTTCAGCAGCTGGCCAGTCATCATCGCGATCAATTGAAAATTCCTGTAATTGGGTTGACGGGCTCAAACGGCAAAACAACCAGTAAAGAATTACTCAGTGCCGTTTTGAGTAAAAAGTATAAGACCTTTGCCACCAAGGGCAATTTGAATAATCATATTGGAGTACCCCTCTCTATTTTGTCAATTGATGCCAGCTATGAAATGGCCGTGATTGAAATGGGTGCGAACCATGTGGGCGAAATCGCCAGCTTGAGTGCCATTTCAAAACCTACCCACGGGTTCATCACCAACATTGGCAAAGCGCATATTGGCACGTTTGGCGGATTTGAAAACATCATTCGCGGAAAGTCGGAATTGTATCAGCACTTGATTCACGCAAACGGAAAAGTGTTCATCAACTCGCTGAATCCGATTCTCGCTAACATGGCCAAGCGATTCAGAGAGCCGATTTTCTATCCGGCCAAAGGTGACTTCTATCACTGCGAGTTGGTGAGTGCAGATCCTTTTGTAAAGATCAAAGCCGAGAATGGCGAAGAAATAACCAGCCAGTTGGTGGGTAGTTATAATTTTGAGAACATCGCGGCCGCACTTTGCATCGGAAAGTTTTTTGGAGTGCCCGAAACAGATGGCAATGCTGCCGTAGCGGCCTATACACCCGGCAATATGCGTTCGCAAAAAATAGAAAAGGGCACCAACGTTATCATACTAGACGCCTACAATGCCAACCCCAGTTCCATGCAGGCGGCCATCGAAAATTTAGCCGCGATGCATGCAGTAAAAAAAGTAGTTATCGTAGGCGATATGTTTGAGTTAGAAGATGAGGCCGAAGCAGAACACCGTGCGTTGGGGCGATTACTGAAATCAAAAAACTTTAGTGAGGTTTATCTCTGTGGCAAGCTTTCGCGGTTTGCAAAAGAAGAATTTGAAGGGGCTAAGCATTTTGAAACGAAGAACGATTTGATTGCGGAACTAAAACAGAATCCGCTCGCTGGCGCCACCATTTTGATCAAAGCTTCACGTGGAGTTGGGCTGGAGACTATTTTGGAATTTCTTTAATTATAAAACTAGTTTTGTACAAATTATTGTACAATGGAAACAACAACCTATTCTAGCTTTAGAGCAGGACTAAAAAGGAAGCTAGATAAAATTACAGATGACCATGACATTCTAATTGTCAATAGAAAAGGCAATAAAGATGTGGTGGTAATGTCGTTGAAGGACTATAATTCTTTAGAAGAGACGCTTTATCTTTTGTCATCAAAAGTGAATGCCGAAAAACTGCGATTGGGTATAAAGCAATTGAAGGAAAGGAAAGTAGTGAAGAAGTCGATGAAAAATTTATAACTACTGATAATTTTATGGAAAACATCCTCAAATTCTTAAAGGCCATCGCCAAAAACAATAACCGCGAGTGGTTTGAGAAAAATAAGCCTACGTATTTGCAAGCCAAAGAAAGTTTTGATGACTTTTTGGAGGCGCTGCACAAAGAGCTGTTGAAATTTGATGAAAGCCTTGCCGCACTCAATCCGCGCAAGATGGGTTTTCGTATTTACCGCGATGTGCGTTTTAGC
>DHLV01000025.1:15966-16421 GCA_002405445.1 Flammeovirgaceae bacterium UBA4659
GCGCTGCACAAAGAGCTGTTGAAATTTGATGAAAGCCTTGCCTCACTCAATCCGCGCAAGATGGGTTTTCGTATTTACCGAGATGTGCGTTTTAGCAAAGACAAAAGTCCTTACAAGATAAACATGGGCGCTGGTTTTTCTGCTGGAGGAAAAATGATGCAAGAGCCGGGATATTATATTCACATTCAACCCAACAATCAGAGCTTTTTGGCAGGCGGCTTTTACATGCCCGATGCTGAGAAACTGGCGAAAATCCGGCAAGAGATTGATTACAATGCTGAAGCTTTCACCAAAATCTTAAAAAACAAAAAATTCAAAGCCACCTTTCCCAATGGGCTAGACGATTTTGATAAGTTGAAAACCGCGCCCAAAGGCTACGCCAAAGATCATCCGCAATTGGAGTTTTTGAAACACAAGAGTTTTATTGTGTCTCACTACTTTACCGATAAAGAAGT
>DHLV01000025.1:16644-32202 GCA_002405445.1 Flammeovirgaceae bacterium UBA4659
TGAAGGAGGCGGTGGCGTAATTTTGGAAGACAAAATCTTTTATTCCATTCAGCTGTTTGCTGTTAATTGCATGCCCGAGGAGCACTATACAAGATTTGAACATTAGTTAAACAGCGTCAACTTGCCTAAAGGAGCATCCATCCTGGCAAGTTCGTACTTCAAAAAACCGCGCAGACTAAGATCTTCATCTAGTTGAGGCCAATGAATACCTGTTCCATCATTTTCGTAGTCTTCGAGCTGAATTAGTGAGGCATGTTCCAAAGACTTGAAATCGGATAGAGGACGTTTGAGCAACTTTTTGTTATTGAGTAAAACAATTATTAAATCAAGATCTTTGTCGATCCAAAGTTTTTTGATTCGGAGACCTTCTTCAAAAATTAACTGATCGATTGGATCAGTAGCTCTCTTATTTTCAATTTTATTTTCCGAAGTGTTCATTCCATTTTTCAATTAACATGTTACGATTTTCGTTTACGATTTCTTTTATCTCCTTTCGTTCTGCAATTGTAAACCCATATAAGTAGTCTTCTTCCATTACCGGCAATAACCAAATTTTTCCCTTGGCATCACCTTTCTTGACGTGAATATGGCAAGGTTCGTTTCCCTCGCCAGAGAAAAAGTAAAACCTAAATCCGCGAAGCAGTAAAACGGTTGGCATTTGGTAAGATAAAGTTAAGCATGATTTGGTAATTTGAAAAACGCATCGTTAAGAATGGATCGTTTAAAATCTTCAAATCCTTCGATTTTCAAATCGGCTTTTCAAATTAATATGTTTTCTTTGCACTCCGTTTTCAGCCACTATGCAAGATTTAAAAGTTACGCTCATTCAGTCTGACCTTCATTGGGAAGACCCCACGGCCAATTTGGCCATGTTTGAAGAGAAAATCTGGCAAATTGGGCAGCAAACCGATGTAATTGTGCTGCCCGAGATGTTTACAACGGGCTTTAGCATGCACGCCCACCGTCTGGCCGAAATGATGAACCTGCGCACCTTTAAGTGGATGCGCCAGATGGCCGACCAAACCGGGGCGCTGATATTAGGTAGTTTTATCGCCAACGTGCACGACCGCCATTACAACCGTTTGCTGTGGATGGAGCCGGGCGGTAATCACAAGACTTACGATAAAAGACATCTTTTCCGGATGGCAGAAGAAAACCATGTATTTACACCTGGCGAAAGTTTGTTGATTGGTCACTGGAAAGGCTGGAGGATTTGCCCTTTGATTTGCTACGATTTGCGTTTCCCCGTGTGGAGCCGCAATCGCTGGAATGCCTCATTAAAAAAGTTGTCGTACGATTTGTTGGTGTACGTAGCCAATTGGCCACAAGTGCGTGCCAACGCGTGGGATACCCTGCTCCGAGCCCGAGCCATTGAAAATTTGAGTTACACTGTGGGCGTAAATCGTGTGGGCATTGATGGCAACGGCATTGAATACAATGGCCAATCGTCAGTGATTGGATTTAAAGGTGATTCGATCTTTTCCGTAGAGGGTGCCGAAACCGTAAAAACAATTGAGTTAAGCGCCAATGCACTGCAAGCCTACCGCGAACGCTTCCCAGCTTACCTGGATGCCGATGACTTTAGCATTGAAATGGAGGTGGAGGAGAAGGATTACTTACACGGGCTTTCTTGATTGTATTGCACGCAAAGACGCTAAGGCGTAAAGAAAGGCATGACCGAGAATGAACTCTCAAAAATCATAGTCGATGCTTGTTTTCAAGTGCACCGCGAACTTGGCCCAGGTCTGTTTGAGTCA
The DNA here is from genome assembly GCA_002405445.1 of Flammeovirgaceae bacterium UBA4659. Taxonomy (GTDB): domain Bacteria; phylum Bacteroidota; class Bacteroidia; order Cytophagales; family Cyclobacteriaceae; genus ELB16-189. The sequence continues at coordinate 18,402 of DHLV01000025.1, forward strand.
GTTTACGAGGAATGTTTGTATTATGAATTAGTACAAAGAGGTTTGCTGGTTGAGCGCCAAAAAGAGCTTCCGGTTATCTATAAGGAAGTGAAAATGGAAATCGCTTTCAGAGCTGATTTGATTGTTGAAAAAAAAGTGATAGTAGAAATAAAATCTCAAGAGGGAATTGCCCCAGTTCATCAAAAACAGTTGCTCACGTATTTGCGATTGACCGACACAAAACTTGGGTTACTTGTGAATTTTAACGAGGCTTTAATCAAAGATGGTATTCAAAGAATTGTAAACAATTTATAATCTTAGCGTCTTTGCGCCTTTGCGTGCAAGAAAATAAATATGACTTCGAAGAAAATCACCCGCGCATTAATTTCTGTTTTCTACAAAGACAACCTCGAGCCGATCATTCACCTGTTGGCCAAACATAACGTTGAATTTGTTTCTACCGGAGGAACTCAAGAGTTTATCGAAAAGCTTGGTTATACGGTTACTCCTGTTGAGAAACTGACTACTTACCCATCGATTTTTGGTGGACGCGTAAAAACGTTGCACCCTGCCGTATTTGGTGGGATTCTTTTTCGAAGGGAAGATGCCGGTGATTTGAAACAAGCGGCCGAGTTTAACATCAATCCAATTGATTTGGTGATTGTCGATTTATACCCGTTCGAGGAGACCGTGGCCAAAGGAGGCAGCGAAGAAGACATCATCGAAAAGATTGACATTGGCGGAATTTCGTTGATTCGCGCGGCAGCGAAGAACTTTAAGGATGTATTAATTGTCTCGTCACGTACCCAATATGCAGCGGTGTTAGAGTTGTTGACGAGCAAAAATGCCTCTACTGAATTGAGCGACCGCAAGCTCTTCGCGGCAATGGCTTTTGATACTACTTCACACTACGACACCGCCATATTCTCTTACTTCAACCGCGAAGCTCAAATACCCAGCTTTAAGAGCAGCCTTCAACAGGGTCAGGTGTTGCGCTATGGCGAAAACCCCCACCAAAAAGGTGTTTACTACGGTAACCTCGAAAGCCTATTCAACAAACTCAACGGCAAAGAACTTTCTTACAATAATTTGGTGGATGTAGACGCAGCCGTCAATTTGGTCCAGGAGTTTGAAGGCGAGAAGGCGTTTGTGATCATCAAACACACTAACGCTTGCGGTGTGGCCATCGGTCAATCTGTTAAGGAAGCTTACTTGAAGGCATTTCAAGCCGACACGATTTCTGCGTTTGGCGGTGTTTTGGCCTGCAACGCACCGGTTGACCTGGCAGCTGCCGAAGAGATCAACAAGCTTTTCTTTGAGATTCTCATCGCCCCCGATTTTGAACCTGCCGCGCTAGAGCTATTAAAGTCGAAAAAGAATCGCATCATCCTCAAACAAAATCACCGGCTGACGAATTCTAAACAATTCAAAAGTCTGCTCAACGGAGTTATTGAACAAGATGTCGACTTTAAAACCGATTCAAAGCAAGATTTGAAGGTAGTAACCAAAGCGGCTCCCTCGGCATCGGAGGTGAATGCGTTGTTGTTTGCGAGTAAGGTATGCAAGCATACCAAGTCAAACACCATTATTTTAGCGGTAGACGGTCAGATGTTGGCAAGTGGTGTTGGCCAAACCAGCCGGGTAGACGCACTGAAGCAGGCGATTGAAAAGGCAGGCGCGTTTGGCTTCAAGCTTGAAGGTGCGGTGATGGCTTCAGATGCTTTTTTCCCTTTCCCCGATTGTGTTGATATTGCCCATCAAAATGGCATTAAAGCCGTTATCCAGCCGGGCGGCTCCATCAAAGACCAAGACTCTATCGACTTTTGCGACCGGCACGGTATGAGCATGGTGTTTACCGGGTTCCGGCATTTCAAGCATTAACCACGTAAGTTTTTTAACGAGAAAGCCACTAAAAATCCCCCAATAATTTCTGTAATTTGGAGGCTTAATTTACACTAGAGCGAAACTGAATGGCACTTTTTGATTTCTTTACCCAAGACATAGCCATTGACTTGGGCACAGCCAATACGCTGATCATCCATAAGGACAAGGTAGTGGTGGATGAACCCAGCATCATCGCCATCGACAAAGCAACAAACAAAGTGCTTGCCATTGGGCGCGAGGCTATGCAGATGCACGAGAAGACACATGATAACATCAAAACCATTCGGCCTTTGAAGGAGGGCGTTATCGCTGACTTCCACGCTGCGGAAATGATGATTCGCGGCATGATCAAGTTAATCGATACGGGTAAGCGCCTGTTTCCACCCTCGTTGCGAATGGTAATCTGCATCCCCTCTGCTATTACCGAGGTGGAAAAGCGAGCCGTTCGCGACTCAGCCGAACATGCCAATGCGAAGGAGGTTTACATGATTCACGAACCCATTGCCGCAGCCATCGGTATCGGCATTGATATTGAGCAGCCCGTGGGCAATATGATTGTAGATATTGGCGGTGGCACAACAGACATAGCTGTGATTGCCCTCTCTGGCATTGTTTGCGATCAATCGATACGCATTGCAGGTGATACCTTCAATCGCGATATATTGGATTATATGCGCAGGCAGCATAACCTTTTAATAGGCGAACGATCTGCCGAACGGGTGAAAATCGAGGTAGGCTCTGCACTCACCGAACTGGATGACGGCCCGGATGACTATGAGATTCGTGGCCGTGACCTGATGACAGGCATTCCAAAAACCATCAAAATCTCTTACTCCGAAGTGGCTTTTGCGCTAGATAAGTCCATTTCAAAGTTAGAGGAGGCGGTATTGAAAGCACTCGAACTCTCACCACCCGAACTGTCGGCCGACATCTATGAGCAAGGCATCTACCTCACGGGTGGTGGCGCCATGTTGCGCGGCCTGGACAAGCGGTTGTCTTTGAAAACGAAGTTGCCGATACATGTAGCTGACGATCCGCTGCGTGCAGTGGTTCGCGGTACGGGGGCAGCATTAAAGAATCTGAATCACTACCGAAAAGTGTTGATGACCTAGTTGCTCAAAAAAGCAGTTGACTGCATGCACTTGAGAAGAATAACCAAGCCAAGGTACTTGCCTACTGCCTACTGCCCGCTGTCTACTGGTATACTCCACCCTCAACGGTTCAAATAAATGGAGCGTCTCTTTCGGTTCATTTACCAATACCGCGCATTTGTCACTTTTATTTTACTTGAGACTCTTTGTGTCTGGCTGGTTATTCAAAACAATCATTACCAAAGTACCCGGTATTTCAATACAGCAAATTCTGTTGCAGCTTCTATTATCGGAGTATCGCAAAATACACGTGAGTATTTTTTGTTGCGCGAAATCAACGGCAGCCTTGCTGAAGAGAATGCCCAATTGAGAAAAAAGATTGAGCAACGCAACCAAATGCTGTATCAATCGGATGTGCGACCCATCAAAGACTCAGTGATGATCAACCGGTTTGATTTCATTAGTGCCAAAGTGATCAACAACGCCACCAACTACTACAAGAATTTTATTACCATTGATAGAGGCAGAAGAAACGGCTTAGCACCGGGTATGGCCGCCATCAACGAGGCGGGCGTGGTGGGCAAAGTCAAATCCGTTTCTGATCATTATGCTGTATTGATATCGGTGCTCAATATCGATCATCAGATCTCGAGCAGGATTAAACGCACGGGTCACTTTGGCACGGTGCAGTGGGATGGCACTGACCCCCGCATCATTGATTTGAAATACATTCCGCGCCATGTTGCCCTCAACGTTGGCGACACTATTGTCACGTCTGGTTATAATGCAGTTTTTCCGGAAGGTGTTTTGATCGGCCTTGTGCAAGACGTGAAGTTGAATGAGGAAGCACAGTTTCATACAGTGAAGGTTTTGCTGTCGCAAGATTTTGGTAAGTTGAATTTTGTAGAGGTGGTAAAAAGCAACCTCAAGCGTGAAAAAGATTCTTTGGAACTCAAAACGATCGGTGAACCAAGATGATGCGTACCGGTATTTTTACTTTTTTGGCATTTTTTGTTTACGTGTTGGTCCAAGCGCTTGTATTCAAAAATCTTGTGCTTTTCAATACTGCTTTCTGTTTTTTATATATTTTTTTCATTCTGCTCTTGCCGGTAGAGTTCAATATCCTTTTGCTGATGTTGCTTGGCTTTGCGCTGGGTTTCTCGATTGATGTTTTTTTTGATAGTTTGGGCTTGCACGCGTTCTCAATGGTTTTGGTGGCCTATGTGCGTAATTACTGGCTTGCTTCCATCACACCACAAGGTGGCTATGATGTTGGTATTCAGCCGTCCCTTTCGGCCTATGGCCTCCAATGGTTTATGGTGTACACGATCCCGCTGATTTTGCTGCATCACTTTACTGTATTTTTTATAGAAGCCGCGGGGTTCCATCTCTTTTGGCACACCATGCTCAAGGTGATGACGAGCCTTTTGTTTACACTCACCATTGCAATTATTTTACAATATCTTTCATTTGGCAGAAGACGATGAACGAAGGGAGGCGCGAAATACTGCAGATCGTTTTTGTCCTTACAGGGGTAGTTTTTCTCATTAAGCTTTTCTTCATTCAGGTACTCGACAATAAGTATGCTGCGCTGGCAGATAGCAACGCTATTTTAAGGCAAGTAGAGTATCCTTTTCGCGGGCTGATTTCGGACCGCAACGGTAAGCTAATCGTATACAATACGCCAGAGTATGATTTGATGGTTATCTACAAAGAGGTAAGGGACTTTGACACCACTAAGTTTTGTGATGTTTTTGGCGTGGCCCGCGAGGAAGTGCACAAGAAATTCAGGAAGCTGCAAGATATGAAGAAGCGAAACGATAAAGACTTTTCGCCTGTGAAGCCGATGCTCTTCATCGACCAACTTTCTAATGAAGACTTTGCCAAAGCGCAAGACCATCTGGACGAATTTCCGGGTTTCTACATTGAAGCGCGCACCACACGTGCCTATACTACAAATAGCATGGCAAATGCACTTGGCTATGTGAGCGAAATCAGTAAAGGGCAACTCGCAGACGATAAGTCGGCAATCTATAAACAAGGCGACTATATTGGCCAAAGCGGCATCGAAGCATATTATGAAGAACAACTTCGCGGCAAGCGCGGAATTCGTTTCAAGTTGCGCAATGTAAAAGGCATTGAAAAAGGTTCTTTCAAAGCAGGAGAATACGACACACTTTCGGTACCCGGGCAAGACTTGGTGACGGGCATCGACCTGGATCTGCAACTCTATGGAGAGATGCTGATGAAAGGTAAAGCCGGCAGTATTGCTGCCATTGAGCCCTCAACTGGCGAAGTGTTGGCGTTGGTATCAGGCCCCTCGTATGACCCTACTTTGCTCACAGGCAAGCATTACAGTGCAAACTTTAAGCTCGTCAGCACTGATACAATGAAGCCGTTGTTCAACCGGCCGTTGATGGCACAGTATCGCCCGGGTTCAATTTTTAAGATTGCACAAGCAATGACCGCCCTACAAGAAGGCGTCATCACCCCTGACACACGCATCCGTTGCGACCGCTCGGTCATCGCCTGCCATGGCTCACACACGAACGAAGATTTGCGCGGTGCCATTACCAACTCTTGCAACCCCTACTTCCACAGTGTGCTGCGCAGAATGCTCAACAAGGGCGTTACCAACGACCCATTTTCGGATACGCGCGTTGGTTTGGCCGAGTGGAACAAGCACATTAACAGTTTCGGCTTTGGACAGCCGCTCGGTATTGATTTGCCCAACGAAAAGGGAGGTTTGATCCCCACTCCGGAATACTATGATCGTGCTTATCGCAATCGCCCATGGAAGTTTTCTAATATTTATTCTATTGCAATTGGTGAGGGCGAAAACCTGGTTGTGCCTTTGCAGATGGCCAACTTTGCGGCCACTGTGGCCAATCGTGGTTTTTACTACACACCACATATTGTAAAGGCAATTGGCAAAGACAAAAAGCCATTGCCGCAATATTCGGTGCGGCACTACACCACCATCGACTCAACCTATTTTAAAGTAGCTGTTGATGCCATGCAGAACGTAGTTGAAGCTGGTACGGGGCAATATCGCGCCAAACTTGCAGACATTATTGTATGCGGAAAGACTGGTTCGGTACAAAACGAACCACGCCCTGATCACTCGGTGTTCATCGCTTTTGCGCCACGCGATAATCCAAAAATTGCTGTGGCAGTGTACGTTGAATTTTCCGGCCAGGGCGCCCGCGCAGCGGCATCTATCGCCAGTTTAATGATAGAGAAATATTTGTTTGGTGCTACCAAGCGGCCCTACGTAGAGCAGTACGTGTTGGCCGGCAAGTTTTTGGATTGACGCGTTTACATGAGAAGAGACGAAGACATATCAGGTAAACTGGACTGGCCGGCAATACTGCTGTACATGGCGCTGGTGTTGCTAGGATGGCTTAACATCTACGCAGCGATTTACGATGAGACTGCACGTCAATCTATTTTTGATTTGAGCCTGAGTTCGGGCAGGCAGTTGTTGTTTATTGGGGCATCCGCGGTGATTGTTCTCGCTATCATTATTATTGACATGCGATTTTACGAAACGTTTGCCTATGTTTTTTACGGATTGATTTTGTTCATATTGATTTTGGTACCCATTATTGGTAAAGAAGTGGGCGGCAACAAAGCGTGGATCGGTATCGGCTCATTTGGGGTACAGCCTTCTGAGTTTGCAAAATTTATCACGGCCCTGGCAGTAGCCAAGTACATCGGCTCTGTGGGTTTTAAGATGGATAACCTCCGCAATCAGGCAGTATTGTTTGTACTGATGGGTGTGCCAATAGTGTTGATTCAATTACAAAAAGATACTGGCACCGCGTTGGTCTTCACCTCTTTTGTGTTGATGTTTTACCGGGAGGGAATGTCACCATTCTTGTTGATTGTGGGAATAGTTGCCGCGTTTATATTCATCATTACATTGTTGGTACCCAACCCACTCTATCTACACACTGCTATTGGAATGATATTGATAATTGCCATTTTGATGGGCAAGAAGAAATTTAAGCGTATTGCACTGCTTACGCTTGGTGCGCTGATTATCGTAGCTGTTATTGAGAGTGTTGACTATGTGGTGAAAGATGTTCTGAAACCACATCAACGAAACCGCATCATGGTGCTGGTGGATCCGGACATTGACCCGCTCGGAACGGGTTGGAACGTGACCCAATCAAAGATTGCCATTGGCAGCGGCAGCTTTGCCGGAAAAGGTTTCTTGAAAGGCACGCAAACCAAATTTGACTTTGTGCCGAAGCAGAGTACAGATTTTATCTTTTGTACCATAGGAGAAGAATTTGGCTGGCTGGGCAGCTTAGTGGTAATTGGTTTGTTTGTGGCGCTGCTGTTACGTGTAACATTTATTGCCGAACGACAAAAAAATCGCTTTGCCCGGGCCTATGGTTACAGCGTAGCGTGTATTTTGTTTTTTCATTTCGCCATCAACATAGCTATGACCATTGGCTTGTTTCCGGTAGTGGGCATCCCCTTGCCTTTTTTCAGCTATGGCGGATCTTCACTTTGGGGATTTACTATCCTCTTATTTATTTTGCTGAAGTTGGATGGGCACCGCGGGCAAGTGCTGCAACGGATTTAATCACCGTGACGTTGCGCAGGTACCTTACCTTTGTTCGAGCGTTATGCTGTCGTTAAGAAAACCTTTTCGTGAGTACTTCTACAAATTCTTCATACTCTTCACTCTCTCTGTCCCAGTGGGGGTACGTGTCACCCAAATAAGCCAACGCTCTCGAGAGTGTATCCAAAGAATCGAGGTAGTTGATGGCATTGGTAAAAATTTCAAAGTCACCTTTGAAAAGTATTTTGGTGAACATGAATTTTTGATTGATGGTGAGACCGTCTTTGAGTCTGCCTGCCTTTTGTCTGGCTAAGTTATCGCCCAGCGTGGATGGTTCTTTTTCAGGCTGCGTAGCCTCGGCAAAAATCCTCGTCTGTTCAGATTTTAACGCAGGGCGGATTTCTGCGCTGGGGGCCTTCGGCTTTTCATTAAAAAACTTGTTGATCTTCACCTGTAGTTTTTGAGAAAACTGATCGAGGTAGGGATCTACCTCTTCGGGTGTAAAGTTTACTTCTTCCAAGATATGGTCCAACAAAGCAAATGCTTCTTTGCCGGTAACCAGTTCTGCTTTGCGCTCTTCTAATCGCTTCACCAGGTTTTCAAGTGGCGCCTGGTTGATTTTCATGTATTTCACTTCATCTTTCAAGATGGCGGTGGTAAGGTACCCGTTTCCGTGCCGATCAAGTGTGTCTGAGAAATAGTCGTAAGGCGCAAGTAATAAATAGAGTGTGCGCGCCACGGCCAACTTCAACAAAGGCAGAAAATCATTTTTGCTAATGGCAATGTGATTGGATAACACGTTCTGCAAGTTGAGCAGGGCAGCCTTTACTTCTTCTGCCTGATAGTTGAAATACGGGCTCTTAAGTTTAAGAACCTCTTGCTTCCACGTGTGCTGTAGTTCGCGCACGATGAACAGATTCACCTGCCTGATGTCGGTAAAAGTCAGGATTTCCGGCCCGGTAATTTGATCTTTTTTTGCAAAGAAACCCTCTGTCAGCAAAGTAGAATAAGCGTGGCTGTAGAGCTCAATTTCTTTCTGACTGATTTTTTCGTCCATTACAGATTACTTTGCCGGTAAAGATATCTAGAAATTATGATTTTTTGACTGGCGAATTTTGCAAGCTGATGCGCGGGCATGGTGCGCAAGGAGAAAATCATCTGCTGAAAGTCGCCCACTGTAAATCTAAATTCCTTTACTTGCATTATGTTTATTGAACCCCACATCGGCCGAAATAGCCGTGCAGAGAAGAATGGCTGGATTGAAGTGATCTGCGGGTGCATGTTTTCGGGCAAAACGGAAGAGTTGATACGCAGACTGAACCGGGCGCTGATTGCCAGGCAAAAAGTCGAGATTTTTAAGCCAACCATCGATAAGCGTTACGATGACGAGAAGATTGTATCGCACAGCGAGCGCGAAATACGGTCTACGCCTGTCAACTTTGCCGGTGATATTCTGCTGCTGGCTGGCGAATGCGATGTGGTAGGCATTGATGAAGCGCAATTTTTTGATGAGGCCATTGTGGAAGTCTGCAACGCACTTGCCAATAGCGGCAAGCGGGTGATTGTGGCAGGCTTGGATATGGATTACACCGGCAAGCCCTTTGGCCCCATGCCCAATTTGCTGGCCGTGGCCGAGTTTGTTACCAAGGTACATGCGATCTGTGCGCAAACCGGTGAGTTGGGTTCGTTTTCGTACAGGCTAACACCTGATCAAAAGCAAGTCATGCTGGGCGAAAAAGATCATTACGAGGCGCGCAGTCGCAAAGCGTTTTTTACCGACCAGAAAGAAAGGCAATAGATCGTGCTGCAAAAAACGCGTGGCATTGTATTTCGTTTTACGCGGTATGGCGAAACGTCTGTTATTGTAACAGTGTTTACTGCGCAATGTGGATTGCAGTCGTATATCGTGAATGGCGCCCGCAGCAAGTCAAACAAAGGTAAAATGGCGCTCTTTCAGCCACTCACGCTGCTTGATATGGTGGTGTATCACAAAGAGAATGCCTCCATCATGCGCATCAAGGAAGTGCGCTGTTACCATCCTTACCAAACGATCAATACCGATTTTAAAAAAGCAACCATTGCTCTCTTCCTCACCGAAGTGCTGAATAAATCCGTCAAAGAGCAATCCCATGCCAACGAACTTTCGCAGTTTTTGTCAGATGCTTTCATAGCATTTGATAAGATGGAGCACGGGGTCGAAAATTTTCACCTGATTTTTCTGATTCACTTGAGCCGCCACCTGGGCTTTGGAGTGTATCATTCCAAAGAGATACTCACTCCCTTTGATTCCGATCAAGCCGAGCAGAAGATTTTGGAGGAGCTGCTGCGTTCAGATTTTGATACCATGTTAACCTTGAACCAATCACAAAGAAGAAATTTGCTTGATGTATTGCTGCGATTCTACGCGATGCACATTGAAACATTTGGTGAAATGAAATCATTGGCGGTAGTGAGGGAATTGGTGAATTGAAGAAGTAGGCAGTCTGCAGTTGGCAGTAAGCAGACTACGGTACCGAGTCTCCTGCCGACTGTTATTCAAGGATTTTCCCAATCAAAGTACTCATCCTTTTCCAGTTCAAGCTCCTTTTTTTTTATTTTTCCTTTTTGTTTGAACGCATCCTTTAGTTCCTGTACTTCTTTTTTCAAATCGCTGATGATTTTCTTTTTAACGGCAACTTGGTCGTACGCAATTTGGTATCTGTCTGTTGTGCCTGTAATCTTCAAATACAATTTTGTTTGACCTTTTTTGTCTTCTTCTATCGCGCCAAAAGCTTCATCAGGGTCTATTTTCTTTTTGTTGCGCAGCGGAGCCACCACGCGGTAATCGATTTTCTGGTCGAAAGTGTGCGTACCACTCAGTTGAATGTTAGTGGCATTACTTTTGATCTCCATTTGTGGTATGTAAATCGTTTCTCCTTCGATGTGGATTTCGTTTTTCAGGTCTGCAAATCGCAACTGCCCCAGGCTACCGTCATCCAGATACTTATTTAGCCCCTGAAGCGGTTCGAAATTGTTTAGCTCGCCTTTTCTGATCGTGGCACTCACATCCGCTATCAATGTCTTCGAAATCAGCTTGAGGTTTTCTGTGAGGGAAAGATCTATCGATACATCAGCAAATGCTTGCCCGCGCAGATGCTTGTCTTGCACGAAGGCTTGATTAAAATTTTCAAAAACGTAAAAAACACTATCCACATGAATTCCGTTGAGCTTAAAGGCCGCAGATACGTCAATGCTCTTTCCATCCTTCGCGTCCACCAAGGCATCCAGGGTAAGATCGCCACCCATGGCTTGCATTGCAATATTGCGCGACACTGCCACTTGATTTTTTACCAGTAAATTGCCTTTGATGTTTTTGGGATGAAATCGTTTGTAAGAGAGGCGTTTTACATCGCAGTTAAAATTGAGGTATAGATTTGGCGATATGCTGAATTTGTATTGACTGGAATGAAGCTGTCCAAACCCGAATCCAAACAACTGGTCAACATCGAGGTAGTCAGATTGCAAGTCAGCTTCTATCCCAACGGGCTGACGCTCGAAGAGCAGAAAAGAGATGACATTTTTAAAGTAACCGTTTAATAAAAAATGACTGCGTTCAAATTCACCTTTCAAGTTACTCATGGCCAGATCGCTGTTGTTGAACTGGAGTGAGCCGTTGACGTGGTTAAAATGTAAAGGTTGTTTTCCAAATGCAACACTCAAATCTTGCAATTCTAATGCCCCGGTTGTTGTTACTTGTTGCGCGGTAGCGCGCTTTTTGAGAAGTGCCAGCTCACCCTCTAATGTAAAGTCTGCTTTGATTGTGCCTTCCATATCTTTTAAGTCTTCGTGGGGATAGAATTTTTGTAGCGAAGCGGCATCCAAATCACCTTTAAAACTAAAATTGACTGTGGGATTTTCTAAGTTTTGGATCGAAAGATTCGATGAGAAAGCCTTCCCGTTCAAGTTGCCTGATATGTCTTTCAGATCAAGCACCGCATGCCGCAGGTTTGCAAACGAAGGTGTGGAAAATGTGCCGTTTAAGGTTGTATGTTCAATTTTTGAATCGTAGTCAGGGTGAAAAAAAGTGGCGTCATTACAACCAAACGAAACCGTTAATAGCGGGTTGGTGGTTTTGCTAACGCTGCCCTTGAGTGAAACATCGAAGTAAACTTTGCCTTGGCTTTGGTATCGATCCAACCGGTGAGCAAGCGAGCCGGGCAACAAGGTTACTAATGTTTGCAGGTTAGCCTCTTTACCCTGCACGCGCAGGTCGATTGTATTTTTTGCTTTGAATTGATACTCACCTGCCAAATCAAAAACCGTTTTATTGATGTTGAGGCTCCCCGTGTGGATGCGGACTTTCTTTTGCAAATCATCATAATCAATTTGCGTTTTCAGCATAAATTCTTTTTCCTGTAAAAAGAGTTGTTTGCCAATGCCGATTTGGTGGGAGGTGATCATGCCACGGGCATCAATTTTATAAATGTCACTTTTCACTGAAATGGAAGCCGAGAGCCGTTCGCTGCTCAGTACGTGGTGCTGTTGTAACCAGTAGTCAGAATAATTAAACGATACGCGCGTCAACTTTACATTTTTTAAATCGAAAGAGATAGTGCCGCCCTTACCGTTTCGCGGCTTTACAATAGTGAAGTTATTCTTTCCATGTGCATCGATTTTCAAATTGGTTTCGCAGTCATTGATCTGCAAGCCGTGGATGGCGTAGTTACCTTTCCAGGCGTCAAACGGGTTCATGTAAAAGGAGATGCGCCTTGCTGTCAGTAACGGGTAATCTTCAGGGTGGCTGTCTTCAACATATACGTTGCTGAAAACGATCGCAAGGTTTGGAAAATCACGCCAGGTGGAAATTTCAACCCTGCCGATTTTGACGGGCGTGTTCAAGTCTTTATTCGCCTCGGTGATGAACTCTTGAATGATGCGGTCTTTCAGAAAAAAAACTGAGCCTAGTAGCGCAAACAACAAGACCGCCAGCGTAAGGGCAAGGTATATAATTGCTTTTCGAAAATGTTTCAAGTGGAAAGGTTGGAAATACAAAGATAGGGACAAGACTTGAACCAATTTGCAAGTGATGTATTCAAACCGGATTTCACATTGGGGTGCATAGCCAGCACCAATTACTTACGATTGGGAAGGCCAATGTAAGGATCGTCAGCGCTAATCAATGACAAACTGCGCTTCCAACTTGGTACCGCCATTAAACCGTGTGCCGCCCAATCTTTTTTCACATTTATTTACATGGAGCAATCTCTCTGATGTATGACGGGTTAAACAAAAAGAGCCAGCTTTTCGAGCTGGCTCCAGAAGAACAAAAGAGGTTGGCTATTTGGTAACTTTGACGGTAGCCGGATAAATTGACGCGATGCCTGTGAAAATCCCGATCAACCCGTCTACAAATGAGCGTTGAGTGTTAATGGTGTAATCTGTGGCGCCCCCGGCCATTGCCTTGCTGTCAACATCGTTGATGGGCACCAAGCCAAACAAAGCAAACCACTGTTTAGCTTCTTTCGTTTCAGAACCTTTTGCTCCAGCACCAACGGTGTGGGTGATCGAGAAGCAAGAAGTCATCAATACGCTAACACACAATGCCAGCGCTACTGGATAAAGTTTCATTTTTTTCATAATGGTGTTTTTTGTTTCGGTAAACTTAATGACCCCCATCGATACTTCCAATGGAGGATTCGATTTTTTTAATGCTCTTTTTATATTCACCTTGAGTGAGGAGGAAGTCAAATTGCAGACTTTTTGCTTTGCTGCAGACTAGCTTAATGTTGACCAACTCATTGTTGAACAATATGAACTGCGTAAAATTGATACCACGGTATCTGAATGTCGCTTTGTTGATTTCTTTCCATTTCTTTTTGCCATTCAGGACTGCTTCTGGATTTTGGTATGCAGCCAAAATTTTGATGCTATCTTTTTCATCAACGTAGATGATGGACAAAGAAGATTGTTGGGTTATCTGATCCAGGTAGATTTTTTGAACCTTCGTTGCTTCCCCCGTTGATCTGAGAACTTCTTTTATCTTAAGAGACAGAGAATCCGTCTTCTCTTCAATCGATTGCCAGTCCTTAGGAATATGAATGGATATGCCTGAAAGTGTATCAGTGAATACAGCATCTAATACTGAATAATCGACCCGAAAGCTGACATCATCTTTTTTTTGTGTTTGGCAAGCCAAAAACGTGATAAAAGTGGCCGTTGTGAAAATAATCTGGCGCATAAAACAAGAAAGGTCTCAACTAAGAGACCTTTGTGAGTGGGAGCTGAGGGGTTC
>DHLV01000025.1:32368-40490 GCA_002405445.1 Flammeovirgaceae bacterium UBA4659
CTGAACCAGCTGAGCTAAGCTCCCGTTTTGAAGGACTGCAAAGGTATAATAGAATTCTATTTGTGCAAAAAAATTTATCACCACGAGCTACTATTTCCAATAGTCATACTGCATATACCTCGCAGCCTCCAGCGCCACCTCTTTACCTTGCAATTTTTCGATTACGTACAAGCTCATGTCGATTCCTGCCGATACTCCCGCAGATAGCACTGTTTTGCCGTTGTCTACAAACCGTTTTTCGGGAAACACCCTTGCATGTGGTGCCAGTTGCCTGAGCGAATCGATCGCCAGAAAGTGGGTCGTTGCCTCAAGGTGATCGAGCAAACCGGCCTTTGCTAAAATCAGCGCTCCGGTGCAAACCGATAACACCATTTCGGTAGTGGCTGCCTGTTGCTTTATCCAGTGTTGCATCGCGGGGTTGTCCATTTCCTTTCGCGACCCGAACGGTTTGCCCCCGGCATCATACCCGCCACCGCCAGGCACTAAAAAAATGTGAGGCGCGGGGCAGTTCATAAATGTAAAGGTTGGGCAGATCACCAATCGGTTGCGTGCGGTGATCGTTTCCGTTTCGGCTACGGTAAACACTTCGTAGGGCTCACCGATTTTTCTTCTTCCGGTGATGGAAAACACCTCAAAAGGGCCGGCAAAATCCAAAACTTCCACATCATCAAAAAGAACAATGGCGATTTTTTTCATTTATCAGCCGGTTAACTAAACTTTTTTGCTTGTATTATGCTTTAACTAGATATTGGATACTAGATGCAGGATTCTAGAAACGAGTATCCAGTATCCAATATCCTTTCATACAAAGATAAACTAAACAATCAATCAGCATGAACTACAAACTTTTTGGACAATCGGGGTTGCGCGTATCTGAGCTGTGCCTGGGCACTATGGGCTTTGGAACAGAATGGAAGTGGGGTGCTGATAAGGAACTGAGCAAGAAAATTTTTGATGCGTATGCCAATGCGGGTGGCAACTTTTTGGATACTGCCAATCGCTATACAGAAGGTACTTCAGAAAAATTTGTGGGCGACTTTATCGCCAAAGACCGCGACCATTTTGTTGTGGCCACAAAGTACACGCTACGGGATCGCCCGGGCGACCTCAACTTTGCAGGTAACCATCGCAAAAATTTAATGCGAAGTGTGAAGGAGAGCCTATGGCGTCTCAATACAGACTATATCGATTTGTTGTGGGTACACATGTGGGACGCCCTCACCCCCACCGAGGAAATCATGAAGGGTCTCGAGGATTTGATCGCGCGGGGCATTGTGCACTATGTCGGCATCAGCGATACGCCAGCATGGGTGGTAAGTCAGGCCAATACAATGGCACAACTCCGAGGCTGGAATCAGTTTGTTGGCCTGCAGATAGAGTACAGTTTAATTCAGCGGACGGTAGAGGCCGAACTGCTGCCGATGGCGAAAGCATACGGCATGACTGTGACACCCTGGGCACCGCTGGCAGGTGGTGCGTTAACAGGTAAATATCTGAAGGGCGATAAAGGCCGTTTGCCCGATACGAGCATTCGCTTGGGCGAACGCGCAACAACCATCACCAAAAAAGTGATGGAGATTGCCGACCGTTTGGGGGTTACTGCAGCGCAAGTCGCCATCAATTGGACACGGCAGCACAAGGGCCAGAGTGTGATCCCGATTGTGGGGGCTACCAAACGATCACAGGCAGAAGATGTGCTGGGCTGCTTGAAGTTTGAGTTGCCCGCTGATGTGGTGATTGAATTAAACGAAGTGTCAAAGATCGACTTGCCCTTTCCGCAAAAGTTTTTGACTGAGCCGGGTGTGCTGGATGTGCTGTATGGAGGAGTAAGAGAAAAAATGACGGATAGCAGGTATTGAAACGCAGGTCACGCGCCACGCGTGACGCATGGCCAACTGCCCCTGAAAAAATGGTTACACTAACATTCTATCACTACCAAAAACACTATGGGTGGCTTGGCTTCTTGGCCATGGGCTGGATGCGGTTGCCGCTATGGCTCAATTCCGAAATTACATTTTGGAAGTTAATGGGCGTTGGGCAGCCTGGATTTAAACCGCAAGGTGATGGCAGGCAGTGGGCCGTGCTCATCGTTTGGAGGAAAGATCCGCAAAGCAACTGTTGGTGGCAGCGGTTGATGGCGGTAAGGGCAGGGGTGAAGGAGTTTCGGCTGCTGCCGTTGTTTGGTCACGGGCTTTGGAGTGGTGTAGATCCCTTTAAGACTGCAACAGGTCTACCAGCGGCAACACAACAAGTGGCAGTGTTAACTCGCGCCTCCATTCGTTGGAGTAAGGCCAACCTGTTTTGGAAAAATGTACCGGCCGTAGCGGACGACCTCTCCCAATCCTTTCGTCCAGTTTTCACTGCGGGCATTGGCGAATTTCCAATCATTCGCCAGGCAACATTTAGTGTGTGGACCAATGAAGAGGAGATGAAGCATTTCGCATATCAGCACAAAGCACACAAAAAAGTAATTGAGTTGACGAAGCAGCACACATGGTACACCGAAGAGTTATTTTATCGGTTTGCGGTGGTTGAGGCTACGGAAGGTTAGCCCTTAAATTGCTTGCACGGTTTGCATGCACCGGTATTTTACTGCAATCACCTGTTGCGTAATCACACAAGTTGATGCACGAGGGGACATTCATGTAAGGGCGGCACGCACCGCTTTCTCATGCCTCGAATATTTTTTGGTTTGTTGGGGACCACCGTGGCGCACGCCCGACTTGTGGTGTAGTTGGCTAATGATAGTTATTGTAACAAAGGCTGTCTGCATGCAGGACGCAAAATAAAAAGAATAGAAAGCATAGTGGTGAGTTTTTTGCTTCATGCCTCATGTTCGCGTTTATGCCAAGGAGCGTAAAAAACTTATTATGTTCCCAATCAAGCATATCTATGCCATATATTTCTTATCACTGGTACAAAAATACATGCCACCTTTAGTGTGCTAACGCCTGATCACCTTCAACGCCAGATTACGCCCGTGCCCTTGCATGATGGCCAGGTTGATCCAGCTCAGTGCGAACTTTTCGAGTAATTCTACCATGTCATCGCCACCAAAATTCCAGCACTCGGCAAAGCCGATATCTTTGGCCAACTTTTGTACAATTTCTTTTGAGGGTTGGTCATTGCCAGCGCAGAACATATCAATGCCGCCAAAGTTGGGATATACCGGATTGGCCATGTTCTCAAAGCCGGTGCTGTTAAAACACTTCACTACTTTATCAGACTTGGTCAGCGCTTTGAGTGCATGAAACGCGGTGCGGTAAGGCTCCGGCCTGGTGCGGATGGAATTGGTAGCGTCAACTAAAATTTTGTTGGAGACATCGCCCAACTGTGCAACCAAATTTAAAACGGCTTCCGGTGGCGTGGTAATGATGATGACGTCCGCCTGTTTACTGGCTTCCGCTATCGAGAGGATTTTTGCGTTTGAAACGAAACCGCTGGCCTTCTCTGCTTTGGCAGAAGCGGCATCGCGCAAGCCAAAAAAAATGTTGTGGCCAGCTTTAGATAAGCCTTGTGCCAATGCGCTACCAACATTGCCCGAGCCGATAATTGCGATGTTCATCTTTTTGAAATTAAAATTCCTTCCTTAAAAATACGCCAATATTTGAAGTAGTTACAAACTCCGTTCGGCCATTTTGTGTGAGGTCTGCCCCAACACCTGTTTGCCAACTTTCGGCCAGGTGCAAGCCAACGCGTGTACGCTGGATGAAGTTGTAATTGTTTTCAACAGCGGTGGGCAGCGTATTTACCAACTCCAGTTGAAAAAACAGTTGCATTTTCTCTGACACTTGCGGTTGAAAACGAGTGAGCACAAAATAGTCAACCAGTGGTTTTTGCATGGTTTCCATTACAGCCCATGTAAAAAACATAAAGTGTTTCTTTTGATGAAAATATTGTACGCCAATTTTCGGGAAGGTGCCTGTGTTGAAAATTTGTACCACCGCCACCGGGGCAAAACCCTTTAGCGCGGGGTGATTGTAACTCACGGCTTCCGTAAACCCGAACTGTGGCAAGTAGGCATTGGAAGTTTGCCGGTAATCCATGCTGGCGCGATTGCGGTTAAAGAACAAAAACTTTGAGTTGTTGCCTTCTTTGTTCTTGAAATATTTGAAGAATAGAATATCGGCAGTTGTTTTTTGGTCGCCAACAAAACCTTCTACTGCGATTTGCGAGAATGAGCAGACAGAAATCAGTACTCCCGCGGATAGCGCAGGTAAACGCTGAAAAAATATTCGTCTGGTAACCGTCTTTGGCGCTCTTCTGCAAAAACTAGGGTAATCCGAAAGCGATTTATTAGATTTACTCCATGCTCGAAAATGATATTTCATATATAGTCCGCGGTGCGGTATTTACAGTTTATAACAAATTGGGGCCGGGTTTGTACGAAAGTGTTTATCAAGCAATTCTGAAATACGAATTAGAAAAAACTGGACTTGAAGTAAAATCTGAAGTGCCCGTACCGGTTATCTATGATGGAATTAAGCATGAATTTGGTTTTCGAACCGATCTATTGGTGAATGATAAAGTGATTATTGAATTGAAGTCGGTCTAGCACTTGGTCGAAGTCCATCACAAACAAGTGATCACGTACCTGAAGCTAACAGGCCTTAAACTTGGGTTAATCGTCAATTTCAACACAGACAACATTGCCAATTCCATTTTTAGAAAAGTAAACGGGCTATGAGTTCCCGCAGATACTGCAGACAAATGCGTACTTAAATCTGCGTTAGTCAGCGCCATCTGCGGGAGGTTATTATTTTATACTCGTCAATATCTCCACAAACTTTGCGGGCTGCACCACAAATGGTAAGTGCGATGTCTCCATCTCAAAAGTCTGCTTGATGGTTCCGTTGTTTTTCACCATCATCTTTTGCAAGTCGTAACCTACTGCGGCATCGTTGGTGCTGTGGATGTAGTACTTTGGCACGCTACCGAACTTTGCTGCTGTCAGCACCACTATTTCACCCAGCGGTTTGGCCGGCTCGGCCTTGTGGTATTTCACCAGGGCTTCCTTCATGAAATCAGGGCAATCTGCACAAACAGCCGGCACAATTACTTCTTTTTTGATCGAAGCTGCCGAATGATCTGCAGAAAATTCCAGTGCAGCTCCGACTTTGCTGCCTTTATCCTGGTTGGCAAGGGTTAGCATGTCTTCTCCATTTCGAGGTATGTATGCCGATACGTAAACAATCTTGTTTATTTTGGTTGGGATGTTTTCTGCCACCTGAGACACTACCACGCCAGCCATGCTGTGCCCTACCAACGTTACTTTACCCGGTTGTGCGTTTACTGCGTCTGTCACGGTTTTTACGTAGTCTTTCAACGCCACAGTGTTGGCGGGTTTCAGGTCAATGCCATGCGCAGGCAGATTTACCACTACCACATTCGCTTTTTGTGCCAGCGAGTTGCGCACAAAACCCCACGTACTTTCGTCTGCCCAGGCACCATGTACCAACACAAAGGTGGGGTAGTTCTTCTTTTGCTTTTCAAGCTCTTTGATGACCAGCGCGGCCGCGGCTGCCCCGCTGTTCTGTTGCTGGCCGGTGATGAGATTGCCATCTTGCACGGCAAAGGCTGAGAAGGGAGCGCCTACCACAAATTTACTGTTGGGCATTTTACGCGCCTCGTCTTCAATTCTGAAGGGTTGAATTTTCATGCCCACGTAGTTGTCGGCATATTGCTCTTCGGATGATGCAAAGCCTGTCCACCGTTTTCCTTCTACCAAAAACTTGCCATTTGGGAGTTTGGTGTTCAACAGAATGGCAGTGCCATGGCAGATGGCAGCGGTGGGTTTGCCTGTCTGATAGAACTCGACAAAGAATTTTTCAATTTCCCGGTTTTTATACAAAGTGTACATCGGGCCTTGGCCACCGCACACGAAAATTGCTTTGTAATCGGCAGGGTTAACCTGCGATAGCTTCAACGTGTTTTTGGTGAGCGCCATTTTTGCAGGATCTTTTTTAAACCCCAACGACACGTAATCAAATGCCGCGTACTTACTGGCGTCTTCCGGGTCGCTAAAGCCATCGAAGTACAATTCACCGCCCTCCAAGCTGGCGATGTCTACCGAATAGCCTGCTTCGCTAAAGGCCCAGTACGGGTGCGTGAGTTCGGCATACCAAACGCCAATGGGCCAACCGGTTTGTTGACTTTGCGATTTGTTTGAGGCAATCATTAGCACTTTGCCATTGTTGCCGGCATTGTGTTGCGCTAAGTTGAACAACGGGTTCAGCAAGCACAGAATCAATAGTAAATTTTTCATAATTCAATTTCGATTTTGGTGTCTTTAACCCAAAGGTGCAGCGCCAATGTTCCCAAAAACATGAATCACCGATGAAGTGAGTGACTTACTTTTTGGAAAGTATTGGATGGAATGAATAGATTTAGCGGTCCTTTGGATCAAAAGAAAAATGCATGCCCGATTTTGTTTACGATAAGAAAGTCTATTACAACCCCGTGGAGTTTGCTATGGACAGGATTGGTGGGACTTGGAAAATGCCAATTCTTTGGCGCTTGCGCGAAAAGACACTTCGTTACAGCGACTTAAAAAAAGAGCTTCCGCACATTACCCATAAAATGCTTTCGAGTGTGTTGCGCAGTTTGGAGCGTGAAGGATTTATCACGCGCACTGTGCACCCGGTGGTGCCGCCCAAGGTAGAGTATGCCCTCACAGCCCGCGGCAAAAAAGCCATTCCCATCATTGAGGCAATTCGAAAATACGGTGCCGGGTTGATGAAAGAGTTTGGGGTGAAGGAACAGCGGTAAGATTTTGAAACGGTATATTAGGGTTTGAAAAACCACTAGCCCATGCGTTTCGGTTATTTCTTTTCGCTTCTGTTCATTGTCGGATGTTCGTTCCAGGGTCGTCAAGTTAACTACCGAGAATTTGGGCGACCCCCAAAATTCAAGTGGGACGGTGAGAAGCTGTTGATTATGGTGGATCCAGAGAATTCATTTTCAATTGACTATTTTGAGGTTGACTTGGACACTACCGAGATGATAGTAACATTGAGAGGATTTACGCGGGGAGGAAGAAAATTGAACTTCGAGAGCCAAGCAAACTTACCTTTCATTCCAAAACTTCACGAGAGATATACAGTTGCTTGGACCGATGAAGGTGGAACACAAACTAACCTCCGGAGGGAGGTGAAGTTTGGAGGAGTGAACTGCTCACCATATTTCATATACGATGCCATTGAACACTACCACTCAACCATTTCGGACAGTGTGTTAAGTAGGCTTTTTGAACAGAAATACTTGACACAGAACGAGCGGAAGCTATTGAATTTTGTAGTCGACTACGAGTATGATCATTTATCGGATACAGTTTCTTTGAAAGACATCAAAAGCTTGGGCTTTAGCCAAAAAGACATATTACAATCACGATTCAAAGTGATAGATGACATCATGTGTCAGTCGTTTGAACCAAATAATGATGACATAGATATAAGGTTTTGCATTCCTTATTATCGAGATGTATTAGTATTCAAAAAGAATGGTTTTATCACTGGGTATGCGAAAATCTGCTTTACGTGCCAGCAATATATGTTTGTCGGAACGACCAAGAATGCTTGGGAGTTTGATTCCAAGGAGAAATTTGAAGCGTTACAAGAGATACTCGACTTAGAATAAGTCATTTACTGTGTGTTTTTGCCTTTTTTTTGGTAATTCCACCTTTCCGTTCTACTTTTGCAGCCTAATATCGCGGGGTGGAGCAGTTGGTAGCTCGTTGGGCTCATAACCCAAAGGTCACAGGTTCGAGTCCTGTCCCCGCTACTAAAAATAAAAAGCGGCTTTAAGGTCGCTTTTTTTATCTTCATACCATCAGCATGTCAACCCCCCATAAAGCCGGTTTTGTAAGCATCGTGGGCAAGCCCAACGTTGGCAAAAGCAGCTTGATGAATCGCTTGGTGGGCGAAAACCTCTCTATCATTACTGCCAAAGCGCAAACCACGCGCCACCGCATCATGGGTATTCTGAATGGCGAAGATTTTCAAATCGTGTATTCTGATACGCCCGGTATTTTGGAGCCGAAATACGAGCTTCACCAGGCGATGATGAATTACGTGAAGGTGTCGTTAGAAGATGCTGATCTCATTTTGCTGATTGTGGAATTGGG
>DHLV01000025.1:40672-61542 GCA_002405445.1 Flammeovirgaceae bacterium UBA4659
ATATTACTCATCATCAACAAATGCGATTTGGCCAAGGGCTCGCAGATAGAAGATAAGATCGCCTACTGGAAGCCATTGGTAAACGCGAAGGAAATTATTCCGGTTTCTGCACACAGCGGCCTGAATACCGACTTGCTGCTTCAAAAGATAAAAGAATATTTACCCAGTCATCCCGGCTATTACTCAAAAGACGAACTCACCGACAAGAGCGAACGCTTTTTTTCCTCTGAGATCATTCGTGAGAAGATATTCATGAACTACGACCAAGAGATTCCCTACAGCTCCGAAGTTGGGATTGAGGCTTTTAAGGAAGAGGAAAAGATTATTCGCATTCGTGCCACTATTTATGTTGAGCGCGATTCGCAAAAAGGCATTTTGATTGGCAAAGGAGGAAGCTCATTGAAAAAAGTAGGCATTGAAGCCCGTAAGAGCATGGAAGAATTCTTCGGAAAACAAGTATTTTTAGAAACCCACGTGAAAGTGGCCGACAACTGGAGAAAACAGAAATTGAAGTTAAGGCATTTTGGATATTTAGATAACTAGTCGATAGTCCATTGTCAATAGCCAATAGTCGGTAGACTGTTGACTATTGATAGGCTATCGACTATCGAGCGAATTATGGCAAACATTGTAGCAATTGTAGGCAGGCCCAACGTAGGCAAATCCACGTTCTTCAACCGTTTGGTGGAGCAACGGAGCGCCATTATGGACGACATGCCGGGTGTTACACGCGATAGACACTATGGCTATGCGCAGTGGACTAATAAGTTTTTTACGGTGATAGATACCGGTGGCTACGTAACCGGCTCTGACGACAAATTTGAATCGCAAATCAGGAGGCAGGTTGAACTCGCTTTGGATGAAGCCACTGCAGTGATCTTTATGGTAGACTGCAAAGATGGCCTTACCGGTTACGATAAGGAGTTTGCAAAAGTCATTCGCAAGTCGAAAAAACCCGTGTTTGTGGCAGCCAATAAGGCCGATACGCCAACCAAAACGTTGGAAGCCGCGGAGTTTTACGAACTGAATTTGGGCGAGGTGTTTGCAATTTCTGCCGAGAACGGAAGCGGCACCGGAGAATTGCTAGACGAGCTGGTGAAAGTGTTTCCGTCTGAAGACCCAGAAGACCCTGATGCTGGCATTCCAAAGATTGCCATTGTAGGCCGCCCGAATGCCGGCAAGTCATCATTGTTGAACATGTTATTGGGGCAGGAACGAAGTATCGTTACAGATGTTGCGGGCACCACACGCGATGCCATCCACTCGCGTTACAAGCTTTACGGCAAAGACTTTATTTTGATTGATACAGCGGGCATACGCAAAAAAGGAAAGGTGAAGGAAGATGTGGAATTTTACTCCGTGCTGCGGTCGCTGCGCGCACTGGAAGAGAGCGATGTGTGCATTGTTGTGATTGATGCCGAGCGCGGGCTTGAGTCGCAAGATGTTAACATCATCGCCCTGGCGCAAAAGCAAAACAAGGGCATTGTTGTAATGGTGAATAAGTGGGATTTGATTGAGAAAGATGGCAAAACAGCCGACAAATTGAAGAAAGACATGCTCGCGAAACTGGCCCCCATTGATTACATTCCATTTGTTTTCGCCTCTGCGCTTACCAAGCAGCGCATTTTTCAGGTCATTGAAAAAGCGGTGCAGGTGTACGGCAACAAAACCAAGAAAGTGCCCACATCTGAGCTAAACGATGCTCTCTTGCCCGAGATTGTACATTATCCGCCTGCAGCCATCAAGGGAAAGCACATCCAAATCAAGTACGTGACGCAGGTGGCGGCAAAATCGCCCGCTTTTGCTTTCTTTTGTAACCTCCCCCAATACATACAGGAGTCTTACATGCGCTTTTTGGAGAACCGCATCCGCGAGAAGTTTGACTTTGAAGGCGTTCCGGTAAGGCTGTTTTTCCGAAAGAAATAGGGTAGCAAACGATTGAGATACCTGTTTAACGGTCGAAATTCTTTAAAAATGGTAATAATTTTACATGCACCGTATCAAAATACCGCACAGCTATTATATTTGCGCAAATTTTAAATAACCTGTAAACTATGAAAAAATTCATCGCATCTGTTATCGTATGCGGCTTTGCTGTGGCAATGGTTGCATGTGGTGGCAAAAAGGAGGAGGCTGCCTCTACTGTAGATTCAGTAAAGACTGCCGTTGACTCAGCTGCTACTACAGTTGATTCTACTGTAAATGCAGTGGTTGACTCTGCTAAGGCAGCAGTGAAGTAATCAATCCTTTAAAGATTGTATTCCCGGGAAGGCTTTAGAGATAAAGCCTTTTTTCTTTTTTATTCCGGCTGTGTTCTCGAAGCATGATACGCTTCTGACATCCCTTTTTCCGAAGTACCGAGTTGTTTAGTGGAACGAGAAAGAACCAGAACACTTCTTGAAAAGCACCTGCCGCCTGCCGCAGTGGCATATTGCTTTGATTTGTTTCAAGCCTATTTGTTTGATTTCAAAACCACCAAAACCCGGCAGTCCAAGGTGGGAGATTTTACCTTTCGTGCCGGGCGCAGGCAGCAGATCACCATCAATGCTGATTTGCATCCCTATCTTTTTCTAACTACCTATTTGCACGAGGTGGCACATTTGATCGTCCACCTGCAATTTGGCCACCGTGTGGAGGCCCACGGACCACAGTGGAAAAACACTTTCAAACAGGTAATGGCACCCATGCTCAACGAAGAGGTTTACCCTAAACCATTGCTTTTGCTTTTGAAGCGACACATGGAAAACCCCAAGGCATCGAGCTATTCTGATTCAAAGCTCACAGCAGCGTTTCGAAGGTACGATGCCGCAAAGGCTTGCGTGACCCTGCTGTCGCACCTGCCTGTGGGCACGATTTTTCAGTTGCAGAAGCGTTGGTTTAAAAAGGGGGAAATAAAACGCACACGGGCACTCTGTGTGGAATTAAAAACCAGAAAGAAGTACCTGGTGCCGCTAGATGTCGAAGTAGGCAGCGCACAGTTGGGAATTTTTTAGCCCGGAGTTGCTATTTGAAGGTATTTGTAACAACAATTCTAACCAACGGGTGACGAATCTTGCCGATACCGCGAGGATTGTCAGGATCAACCACCACAGTGAACATGAAAGAAAGTTTTTCGACAGCAATAACACCCAATGCTTTCATTTCCAATCGCCAGCACAAAGTACAAGAAAGTCTAGGGATTTTTTTACGCAGGTGATTGACCTGTGGTGTACCGTGATGTCATTTACGCTGAGGGGTTGAATGGCTGCATAGTTTGTTCACCTGGCTGCATAGGTTGATATGAACAAGTTCTCTTTTCGGGAGGCGATCATTTATTTGACTCAAGGGCCTTTCGTACACTACCGAATTTTTTGAGCAGTGCTTCTGCCTGCTCCTCTGATACATGAAGCTCGTCCATGATCATTCTGACGCCACGGTTCACCAGTTTGTAATTGGTCAGTTGCATGTCCACCATCTTGTTGCCTTTTACGCGGCCCAGTTGAATCATGGCCGTGGTAGAGATCATATTGAGAACAAGTTTCTGGGCGGTACCTGCTTTCATGCGCGTGCTGCCGGTTACAAACTCGGGGCCCACCACCACCTCTATGGGGTAGTCCACCTGGCTGGCGAGTTCGCTGCCTTCGTTACAAGTAATGCAACCGGTGGTGATGCCGTGCGCGCGCGCTTCTTTTACACCACCCATCACGTAAGGCGTACGGCCACTGGCGGCAATGCCAACCAGAACATCGTTTTCACCGATATGGTGTTCTTGTAAATCCTTCCATGCCTGGTGTGGATCGTCCTCAGCATTTTCAACAGCTTTGCGGATGGCTGTATCTCCCCCGGCAATCAGGCCTACCACCTTGCCCTGTGGCACACCGTAGGTCGGAGGAATTTCTGAAGCATCCAAAATGCCCAGGCGCCCGCTGGTGCCTGCGCCAATGTAAAACAACCGACCACCCAGTTTCATCTTTACGCTCAGCACGTTTACCAAGGCTTCGATTTTTGGTATCACCTTTTCTACAGCCAGTGCCACACCCTTATCCTCACGGTTGATGTTTGTGAGCAGGTCGTGCACGGTCATGCCCTCGAGTTGCTGGTAATGCGATGATGATTCGGTGGTATTCAAAGACGTTGGGGCTTGCGCTTCAGGTTCGATGAAAAATGTTTTCTACAATCAAAAATCGTAATTCTCAAATCACAAATCAAATTACACATCACAAATCCTTTTGATGGTACAGAGTAAGCCCTGCTATGGGCCCCTCTAAAATATTCTTTACGGTAATGCCCCTATCATTGGCTACCTGGCGCAACACATCGCTGAAGTAAAAGGCAATAGAGCCGGTAAAGTGCACTTTTGTTTGCAGGTAGTTGGTGTATTTCATCACATTGTTTGAATAGAATTGATCGAAACTTTTGTAAACCAACTGGTAGCAATAGGGTTCTTTCAGGTGCTGGAAGATGAACTTTGCAAAACTGGCTAGAAATGCACCGGGTTTTTCGTGCTGGTACACTTTTTCCAACACTTCCTCGCGCGACCATGGAAACCGCGCGTGGAATTGTGCAGCTAGTGTTTTCGGCATATTACCACGGAAGTAATCAAACACAATCTGCTTGCCCATGGAGGTACCCGACCCCTCATCTGCCAGGATCCAACCCAGGTTTGCCACATTATCGATAATGCCCTCGCCATCGTACAGGCACGAGTTGGAGCCAGTGCCTAAAATGCACGCAATGCCGCGTTCATGCCCGCAAAGTGCCCGGGCAGCAGCCAGTAAATCCCAGCCGATTTCAATTGTTGCGTTCGGATAATGTTCTGCAAATGCCGACTGAATCAATTGTTGGTTTTTTTCAGAAGACACCCCTGTGCCGTAATAAAATATCTTGGTAACGGCCTCGGTCGTCAACGGTACCAGTGAGTCTCTGATAACAGATTGTAAATGTTCGAGCGGCTGGTAATACGGATTGAAGCCCGGGGTGTGCGCTTGCTGCACTTCACCGTTTTTCAGCAACAGACGCCAGTCAATCTTTGAACCGCCACTATCGGCTATGATGATCACAGGTACAGTTTTTTATGATAATGACGAAAGATGGTGATAATCTTTGATAAGCGTATACAAAAATTTGACCGGTGGAAAATCGGTTCTTATGCCCAACTGATTTTTGACTTTTTCAGTGAGCGCAAGCATTGGCTTGGAATTGCCCAATTCGCGGTTGATTTCAAGGGATCGCTGGATCAATTCAACATCAGCGGGGTTGAGCTGCACGGCTTGTGGGAAGATAACTTCATAGCTGACCTCCGGTGAAATGAAAGCACTTTGTGCTGACATCGTTTTTTCTTCTTCTAACTTGACCACTGTGGTGCCTGCCACCATGTCGCCAATACGCTGGCCCTTGCCACTGGCAATCACAGCCAACATGGCAAAGAGTCCACTTGCGAAATTCAATTCGAACAATCCAAACAGCCATCGTAAAATGTACCCGCCCAAAGTAGCAGGTGTTCCATCTATCCGCACCACTTTGATGTTCATGGCGCGTTTGCCGGGCGTCTGCCCATCCATCAAAATTTCAAACAGGGGTTTGTAAAACATATAAGGCAGAGCCAACAGGGTGATCAACAGCCAGATTGCCTCTATGTCGAGACTTGACAACAAGGCCACCATTGCGATCAGGTAAACGATGTAGATCAGAAGGTCGATGATGTAACCTAGAATTCTATCGCCCACGCTGGCCAACGGATAGTGGATAAATACATTTTGAGTCGTTCGAACCGCAATAGTGTACATGATATTCTAATCAGGCCGTCAAATGTAGTCAACCGCAGATTTAAAAAAACAATATTGCTTTAACATTTATTTGATTTCGGGTTGCATACCAAACTCCTGCGTTCTATCTTCCAGCCACAAATTCAGCATGCGCGAGTCGTCCTTTATACAACGCAACAAACCAAGGTGGGAGCAATTTGAAAAGGTAGTGAACCGGCAAGGGCAGGCCCAGCCCGATCAACTGGCAGAGTTGTTCATTCAGATTACGGATGATCTTTCATTTGCACGAACGCAATACCCGGCCAGCCGCACCACGCGTTACCTCAATTCTTTGGCCAGCAAAATCCATTTGGAGATTTACAAGAGTAAAAAAGAAGAAGCCAGCCGTTTTATTACATTTTGGAAAACGGAGGTGCCAGAGGTGATGTGGCGTGCGCGAAAGCCTATGCTATATGCATTGTTGGTTTTTTTCGTTGCCATTGCCGTTGGCGTTGTGTCTGTGGCCAATGATGACACTTTTGTACGATTGATTTTAGGGGACGATTATGTCGCTATGACGATGGAAAATATCAAGTCCGGAAATCCAACTGGTGTTTACTCCAAAGCCGGGCCAATTGAAATGTTTTTCAGCATCACCCTCAACAACATCATGGTTTCGTTTCGGGTATTTGTAAATGGCTTGCTTGCTTCGCTGGGCACAGGCCTTTCTTTGTTTTATAATGGGTTGATGGTGGGTGCGTTTGTCACCTTTTTTTACCAGCAGCATCAACTCTCACAGGCGTTCCCGGTGATTATGTTGCATGGCACCATCGAACTTACTTCGATTGTGATTGCAGGAGCAGCCGGTTTTTTGATGGGCAACAGCATCTTGTTTCCGGGCACCTATTCCCGCATGGCATCATTTAAAAAAGGCGCGCTGGATGGAATGAAAATTGTGATGGGCCTTGTGCCGTTTTTTGTGATGGCGGGCTTTATTGAATCTTTTATCACCCGTTATGCTTTTATGCACTGGAGCTTAAAAACGCTGATCATAGGCTTTTCAGCAGCATTAATGATTTTTTACTTTATCATTTACCCTGCACAACTACAAAA
Organism: Flammeovirgaceae bacterium UBA4659; assembly: GCA_002405445.1. Taxonomy (GTDB): domain Bacteria; phylum Bacteroidota; class Bacteroidia; order Cytophagales; family Cyclobacteriaceae; genus ELB16-189. The sequence goes on from DHLV01000025.1 coordinate 47,509, forward strand.
GAGATGGAAACGTTCGTAGCAATCAAATACCAAAAACTTCGCGACTTCAGCGAGAAGATCAATGCCACTTTTTATTTCATCAGACAGAATTTCAAATCTTTGGGTAAGGCTTTGATTTTTATTGCAGGGCCGCCTGCATTGATGGTGAGCCTTGTTCTGGGTAATTTCATTGGAGAGTTTTTACAAACCATGCAGGCGGGAGTAAGCGGAGCGGACTCTACCAGCTATCTCTTGTCCGTGGGCTTTTGGATGCAACTGTTGCTGATGTTGTTTTTTGGTATCCTGTCCTACGTGTTTACCTTATCTGTTATTTACAATTATGTGTTACTATATGAGGAAAGGCAAACCAATCAAATTGACGTTTCGATTGTTTGGGAGCGTGTACGCGCATCCTTTTGGATGTACCTGGGAACCACACTGTTTTTTGCAGTAATGTTTTTGGCTGTTTATGTAGTGCTGATTTTGCCGGTGGTTCTATTAGCAGCCATTTCGCCTATTTTGATTTTTTTCGGAGTATTAGGTATACTTGTCGTGCTGGCTTATCTCGTGATTGCGATTGCGCCTACATTCATCATCCGCGCCTATGAGAAACGCGGGATTTTCTCTGCCATCGGCAGGGCATTTTATCTGATCAAAGGTAAATGGTGGAGCACTGCGGGGCTTGTTCTCATTCTTTCGCTTATGGCGGGCATTATTTCTTACATCTTTCTCATACCCTACTATGCGGTGATTTTTACAACAGCTTTGCATGAGGCAAATGGACATGCTTTCACTGGGCCCACCGAAACAATGTTATTGGTAACCGAAATCTTCTTTGGGATTTACTATCTCGCACAAATCCTACTGTCTACATTGACACACGTGGGTATTTCATTTCAATACTTCAATCTTGTAGAAATCAAGGAAGCTCGCGGGCTGATGGGTGATATTGAAAAATTTGGGCAAGCGCCAGATCCATTAACCGGCCGGCCGGAAGAGCAATACTAAACCACTGTGTTGTTGAAGAAGATACTTCTGTTGTTCGCCATTTGCGCTTCACAACTCGTGCTGGCCCAAACGGATTTGCCTGCGTTCAACACCGAAGACGAAGAAGACAAAGAATTTATTGGTGTGCGCGATACAATTGTGGTGCAATTGCGCCCCTTTCATCAGCATGCACTCGACAGCCTGTTGGCAAGCCCGGAGTTTGCCTACAACCAACCGCCTTCTGTTGCTGAAACCCTGTGGCAACGATTCAAGAGATGGTTGAAGGAGCTTTTGCAGGATTTGCTCACAGGCGCAATAGAAATGGATATCGGTCGATTGCTGGTGTACATCATCGCCTTTATCGTGATGGTGGGAGTAATTATGGCGTTGCTGAAAGTAAACGCCTTGAAGGTTTTTTATGCAGGAGCCGATACGGGGCAGGTGCGGGGCGCATTCTTTGAAGAGAACATCCACGAAATGAATTTTGAAAAACTGATTGAGGAGGCAACGGCAAAGCAAGAATATCGGCAGGCCACGCGTTTGATTTTATTATATGCGCTGAAGATGTTGGCCGATCGGCATCTGATACATTGGCAAGCAGGAAAAACCAACCACGACTACGTAGAAGAATTGAAAGCAGGTGAACTGAAAGTAGGATTGAATGAGCTCAGCTTCTACTTTGATTATGCCTGGTATGGAAACTTTAAGATTAATAACCGCACTTTTGCACATGTACAAAATACATTTGCAGGCTGGCGGCAAAAACTGGACGCTTGACGAAAGACTGGAGATATATTTTCTACATTGCCATACTAGTGGCCATCTTCTTGCTGGTGCAACTTTCACGAAGCAAGCAGTTTGATTGGCGTGTAACCTATGCTTCTGCTGATGCCAACCCGTATGGCACCGTTGCGTTGCAAACGCTGCTTCGCCAGTCTGGCTACCAGCTAAACAATTCGTACAAAACTTTTTATGAGTTAAAAGACTCCATCCCTACCGAGACAGCCCTGTTTGCTGTTGCCCGTTCGATGAGTGTGGGCACGGAAGATACGAACGCGCTACTCCAATATGTAGCGAGAGGCGGCCATGCGTTGCTCATGGGCGACTACTTTTATGGAAAATTGGCCGACACGCTCGGAATATCGGTGGACGACAACTTATTCAAGGGAGGCGAGCTTTTTCCGCAAAAAGACACACTCAATTTGCATTTGATGAACACATCGTTCGACACCCTCGCCACTTTTCCGGTCAGAAACGATCATATTCATACCCATTTTGGCAGAGTAGATTCTGTACGGGCAACAGTGTTGATTCGCAACGAGGCCAACCAACCGGTAGCGATACGTGTGCAGCACGGACAGGGAACACTTATTTTGGCATGCACTCCCATGGTGCTCACCAACATCCACATTCTTTCAAGTGACAATGCCAGGTTGGCATCATCACTCTTCTCGTGCCTCAATAGCACAGCCATTACAAGAACAGAGTATTATCATTTGGGGCGTATGGAGGCTGGCACGCCTTTGCGGTTTATACTTCACAATGAAACGCTGCGGTGGGCCTACTATCTTTTGATGTGCCTGATCCTCCTATTTATTTTCTTTGAAGCAAAGCGTAAGCAGCGCATCATCCCAATCATTAAGCCACTGGAAAACACCACCCTTGAGTTTGTGGCAACCATCGGCAATTTGTACTACCAGCGTGGCGATCATAAAAACATTGCCGAAAAAAAAATTACTTTCTTTTGGGACAGGGTTCGGTCAAACTATTACCTGAATGTGAGCCCCGGGCAGGATGGATTTGCAGAGGTGCTGGCAAAAAAGACAGGCCACATGCCGCAGGCAGTGCACGACCTTTTGAGCCAGTTCAATGCAGTGCACAATGCCCGCCAGATTGATGGCTCAACACTACAGAAACTATCTGAATCAATAGCGGAATTTTGGAAAAGCAAATAGAAATATATTTACCATTATGGAAGAAAATGTTTTTCGCAGCAGGGTGGAAGCTACGGCTTTGCATCAGCAAGTAGCCCGAATCAAACAGGAAATTGCTAAAGTAATTGTCGGGCAAGATGCCATGATCGATCAGTTGCTGGTGGCCATCCTGGCCGATGGCCACGTGTTGATTGAAGGAGTACCGGGCGTAGCAAAAACGTTGACGGCCAAACTGCTTTCAAAAGTGGTGGCCATCGATTTCTCACGTATTCAGTTCACGCCTGATTTAATGCCTTCTGATGTATTGGGCACGTCTGTATATAATCTTAAGACATCTGATTTTGAATTCAAGCCAGGACCGATTTTTTCAAACATTGTATTAATAGATGAAATCAATCGCGCCCTAGCGAAAACGCAGGCAGCATTGTTTGAGGTAATGGAAGAGCGCCAGGTGACCATCGATGGGCATACGCACAAAATGAAGTTACCATACCTGGTGGTGGCAACCCAAAACCCAATTGAACACGAAGGTACCTACCGGCTGCCCGAGGCGCAGCTGGACCGCTTCTTGTTCAAAATAGCTGTAAGTTACCCCAGCCAAGAAGAGGAGTCGACTATATTGATGCGGCACCACCAACGCCAGGGCGCACAGCCGGTACAAGATGTGACCAGCGTGTTAACAGGAGAGCAGATTTTAGCATTCAGAGCATTGACGCACCAGGTACATATCGAAGAAAATCTGATCAAGTACATCGTGCGCTTGGTAGATGAAACACGTAAAAACCCGATGTTATTTTTGGGCGCATCGCCACGCGCTTCGATCGCAATGTTGGTGAGCGCCAAGGCATACGCACTCATCAATGGTCGTGATTTTGTGAACCCGGAAGATGTAAAGTCTGTTGTGTTGCCTGTTTTGCGCCACCGTTTGCAATTGAGCCCCGAAAAGGAGATGGAGGGCGTTTCGATTGATGAGGTTGTGAAGCAGATCATCGATAAAATTGAAGTACCTCGGTAGTGAAGGGCATTCGTTCACTCTATATCACAGATCGATTTTTTACAGCAGGAACAGCGCTGACCCTGTTATTTATTTTATTTTTTATTGCAGGTTTACCTGCGTGGCCTCTCAAGGTTCTATTTCTTTTGTTGCTGACCGTTGTTTTCACTGATGCGTTGTTATTGTTTCGAACGCGCAAAGGAATGGCAGGCGGGCGGTCAGTTGCAGAAAAGCTGTCGAACGGTGATGAGAATAAAATCATCATCTACTTGCAGAGTTACTTCCCGTTCAAGGTTTCGCTGCGTGTCTTTGAAGAGGTACCCCATCAATTTCAACGCAGAGACGTTGAGTTTAAGCTGGCATTGAAAGCCGGTGAGCAAAAGCAACTAACCTACACCCTGCGGCCTGTGAAACGGGGCGAGTACTCTTTTGGGGCTGTCAACGTGTTGGTGGCTACACCGCTCGGGTTGCTGCGGAGGCATTTTAAGTTCGATCAGAACAAACTGGTGCCGGTGTACCCCTCGTATATTCAAATGCGCAAGTATGAGTTGCTTGCCATTTCTCAAAACTTGCAGAACACCGGTATCAAAAAAGTTCGAAAAATCGGGCATAATCAGGAGTTTGAGCTCATCAAAGAATATGTAACGGGTGATGACTTTCGGACAGTGAACTGGAAAGCAACCGCCCGCAAAAGCAAACTGATGGTGAACCAATACCAGGATGAGCGGTCGCAACAGGTTTACTCATTGATTGACAAGAGCAGGGTGATGCAAATGCCGTTTGAGGGCATGAGTTTGTTGGATTATGCGATCAATGCATGCCTTGTCATTTCGAACATTGCCATCAAGAAATCTGACAAGGCCGGATTGGTGACCTTTCAGGAAAAAATTAATACGCTGCTCCCTGCCTCGCGCAGAAACAATCAGATGGCAGTGATACAGGAAAATCTTTACCGGCAAAAAACAGCATTTGTGGAAAGTGACTATTCAGCACTGTATGCCGGTTTACGCAAGGGGCTCTCGCAGCGCAGCCTGCTGCTTTTATTTACAAATTTTGAAAGCGTGTTTGCATTGCAACGGCAGTTGCCCTATCTCATCAGCCTTGCCAACCAGCATTTGTTGGTAGTGATTTTTTTTGAAAATACTGAGCTTTCAAAACTGATCAATCAGCAAGGCGCTGATCTACGAAAGGTCTACCATCAGGCCATTGCAGAGCGTTTTGCGTTTGAAAAAAAATTGATCGTAAAAGAATTGAAAAAATTTGGTATTTACTCCATCCTTACGCCACCGCAGAAACTTACCATCAACACCATCAATAAGTATTTGGAGCTAAAAGCAAGAAATTTGATTTAGAGCGGCATAAGTCGCCCGATAATCTGAATTCTCTAAAGCTCATCTTTTGTGTAAGGTGCTTCTCTCAACCCGGCTGTCAGATACCGGCCTGCCCAATGTTCATCATGTTTTCCGTTATTCCCGGAGGCGTAAGGAAGTTACGTTGTACCCGGCACCATGAAATGCGATCCATATCTCAGAATTATACTGGCCGTTGCGCAAAGCAAACTGTGCGCGGGTAATAACTTTGGTTTCGTGCGGCATCTAAAAATCTATAACTTTATGCACAAAAATAAGAATATGCGTTTCAAACTTCTACTGCTGCTAGGCATTGTAGTGGCGGCTTGCCAGGAAAAGAAACCGGTAGACCGTATGACTGAAGAGCAACTTCGCGCGTATGCGGATGAGCTGGCTCACCAATTCATCATCACAGATGGCCACGTTGATTTGCCCTACCGCCTGAAGGTGAAGAACTTTCGGTTGGAGCGCGAATACATGGGGATACCGGTTTCCACGAAAGATGGAGATTTTGACTTTGAGCGCGCCAAAATGGGTGGCTTGGATGCGCCCTTTATGTCAATTTACATCCCTTCATCGTATCAACAGCATCCAGACAAAGGAAAAGGCCTTGCAGACTCACTCATCAATATGATTAATGCCATCGCCAATGAAATACCGGATAAGTTTGTGAGGGCAAATTCGCCTGCGGAAGTTGAGTCGGCATTTGCTGACGGAAAAATCGCGCTGCCGTTGGGGATGGAAAATGGAGCCCCCATTGGAGATGACCTGGCCAACGTACAATATTTCTTTGACCGAGGCATTCGCTACATCACACTAACACATGGTAAGGACAATCAAATCTGTGATTCATCTTATGACACCGCCCGCACATGGAACGGGCTGAGTCCTTTTGGGAAAGAGGTAGTAGCCGAAATGAACAAGGTGGGTATCATGGTAGACATCTCGCATGTTTCTGACAGCGCTTTTTACCAGGTCATGCGATTGAGCAAAGTGCCATGCATTGCGTCACATTCATCTTGCAGGGCGTTTACACCGGGCTTTTTGCGCAACATGAGCGATGACATGATCAAGGTGTTGGGCCAAAATGGCGGAGTCATCCAAATCAATTTTGGGTCTGCTTTTTTGGATTCGGCCGTACGCACCGGCAACGAACAAAATCGAAAGAAGCTACTAGCTTTGCTGGACGAAAAGAAGCTTACCATGAGCGACTCGCTGGCCAAACCGGTGATTGAGCAATTCCGTAAAGACAATCCGTCTTTGTATGCCGATGTGGAAATTGTTGCCAACCACATAGATCGTGTGGTGAAACTCGCAGGCATCGACCATGTTGGGCTGGGATCAGATTTTGATGGAGTAGGTGATAGTTTGCCTACCGGTTTGAAGGATGTTTCGCAATATCCAAACCTCATTTTTGCACTTTTGAAAAGAGGTTATACCGAAAGCGACATTGAAAAAATTTGCTATAAAAATGTGTGGCGCGTGTGGCGCGCTGCCGAAGCGTATTCAAAATCTGTTCAATAGGTTACTCGCACCGATCAAAAATATATCAGTCAAAAAATCATTGATACATGAATAAAGCAATTGCAATATTTTTAATGGTTGGCTTTCATTTTTTGAACGTGGCTGCTCAAACGGCAGCACCACCTCGGCAGTTAATGATTAAGCCAAAGGGGCAGATTGTTTGTCACGAGAGCGGGGTTGATCGGCCTATCTATTTGCCACCACCCAAAAATTTGACACTTAATAACGCCCGAACACAAACCGCTGACATTCGGGTAGACTATGTTGGATTTCCGCCAGGCGGAGAGGCGCAAGTGGCATTTCAGCGCGCTGTAGATATCTGGGCAGGAATAATACAGTCGCCTGTACGGATAAATATAAGGGCAGCTTGGGTACCCCAGAGTGCCAGCACTTTGGGATCTGCCATCTGGGGAAATGCGTATGCAAACTTCGATGGTGCACCTAAATTGAACGTATTTTACCCTGTAGCATTAGCTGAAAAATTGGCAGGAAAGCCGTTGAATCCCGATCCAAATCCAGCGACTGGCGACAACTATGATATTTATGCTTTTTTCAATAGTTCTCAAACACAATGGGATTTTTCAACCGTTCTCGTTACCGGGCGTTTTAACTTTACTACTGTTGTCCTACATGAAATTTGCCACGGATTGGGTTTTACAGATTCCTACGACATTACAAGCGGAACGGGTGCTTATGGGTTGCAGGGTTCAGGCATTCCGATGATTTATGATGTTGGAGTCGAAAACGGTGCTGATAATTCCCGCTTACTTGACAAGCCGAACAATTCACCTGCAATGGCAACATTTCTTACCAATGCGAATATCAGATACAATCCGGTTCGGGCGGCACTGCAGCCTCCTGCAATTAAACCTTCTTTGTATGCACCCAATATCTGGGAGGGCGGGTCAAGCATCGCTCACTTGGATCAAATTACCTACACATTTACAACAACAGATAGATTGATGCGTCCGCAACTCGATCGCGCCCAAGTTACACTTGATCCAGGTCCCATTGTGCTCAACATGTTTTCTGATATGGGGTGGGTGGCACCCTATATTACCCATACACCTTTAACAGACACTGAAGTCACCACTAGTCAATTTCTTATTTCTGCAAACATCACCACCGATGGTACAGCCGGCCAAACACTGAGCGAACCAGTCAAGGTAAGATACCGGGTTAATAACGGTGCTGAAGTAGAAGGGGACATGATACGCGGCACAGGCAACCAGTACTCTTTTTCACTGCCACAACCCACTGTAGTGCCAACCAACTATTCGTACTACATCGTTGTCAACGATAACTATGGCGGTCAAAACAGGGTTTTTGCAAAACCCGGACAGATTATTCGACCGGGTCAGAGTGACTTGCAGGCTGCGTATCAGTTTACCGCTGGCCCGGACATTACACCGCCCACGGTTTCAACGGTACCAGTTGATTTTATTTTTACAACTACTTCAAATATCAGTGTGAGGGCAACGGCAACCGATAACATCGGGGTGCAGACCGTAAATGTGGAATATCAAAAGAACACCGGCCCAATCACTACAATTTCAATGACAAAAGACAATGATACTTTGTCACTATACAAAGCAACAATACCTGTCGGTAGTGTGGTGATTGGAGACGTAATCAATTATCGAATCAAGGCTACTGATGTTTCATCAAATGCAAATAGCAGCCTGGCGCCAACCACAGGCTTTTACTCTGTGGCGGTAACCGGAACCTTGCCGCCTCAAAATAATTACCAAAATGATTTCAATACTCCAACACTTGATTTTTTCGGTAACGGGTATTCGATTACTACTCCAAGTGGGTTCGCTACACCTGCCATCCATTCCTTGCATCCATACCCGGATGGAACGGGCCCCAACAATGAGTCGAATTTCATCTATCAGTTACGTGTCCCAATCAAGATCGATGCTGCCAACCCGGTTATGACTTTTGACGAAGTCGTATTGGTTGAGCCTGGCGCACCGGGAACAGTTTTTGGAGACGCCAATTTTTGGGATTATGTGATTGTGGAAGGCTCAACGGATAACGGCACTACCTGGAAACGTTTTTTGGATGGTTATGATTCCAGGGCAAATTCAGACTGGTTGGCAAGATGGAACTCTTCAACAGCGGGCGATAACTCAACTGCTCAGGGTGATCCCGTATTGTTTAAGTCACGCTCCATCAATATGACGGCCAACGGCAATTTTAAAGGCGATGATATTGTGCAGATTAGATTTAGGCTGTTTGCAGATCAAGGCGCCAACGGATGGGGCTGGTGTATCGATAACCTGAAAATTCAAATCGACCAATCGCCACCTACAATTAAACACAATCATTTGGATTACAGTATTGGAAAATCCAACCCTTTGATTTTTTCAATGAATGTTGCAGACCCCAGCGGTGTAAAGTCTTTAGCTGTTGAATACCGAGTCAACAACGGTGCATTTACTACAGCTACACTCCCGCTACAAACGAATGTAAGCAATTACTCACTAAGCCTGGATATTAGCGCCTTGTCGTTGGGAGATATTATTCAATACCGCATACTTGCGAGCGACAACCTGGACAATTCAGCGCTCTTGCCCGCAACCGGTTTCTTTAATGTGCCGATTATATCAATAGCGGCCCCTGTCACTCAATATTTTTCTGATTTCAACTCGGCTAACAGTGATTTTGTCGGTAATTTTTTTAACGTTAGTACTGCTTCAGGATTTACCGATGGCGCAATCAATAGCAGTCATCCTTACCCAAATGGGTTTGGTCTCAACAATACGAGCAGTTATTCCTTTACATTAACCAAACCGATCACTGTAAGCGCAAATAACGCAAACATCTTTTTGCGAGAAGTGGTGCTTGCTGAGTATGTAGGCATTAATGTCAAGGATTTTGCCGTTATTGAAGGGTCAAAGGATAACGGCATTACGTGGCTTCCCATCTCTGACAACTACTCAAGCGGTTTATTCGCGGAGTGGCGTCAGGCATTTGACGCAAAGGCTAACCCAAATTCATCGCTTTTCGAGACTCGAGTTGTTGACATTACAAAAAATGGAAACTTTAAACCCGGTGATAACATCCTGATCAGATTCAGACTGTTTGCTGATGCAGCAAACAATGGCTGGGGCTGGGCAATCGATAACCTCAACATTCAAACACCTATTACAGCGCTGGAGAAGGCCGTAGCAGAAAATTCTTTGAGCGTGTTTCCCAATCCCTCCTCTGCAAGCCATGTGATGGTTTCGCTTGAGACGTTGAACGATGAGCCGGTTGCAATAGAAGTATTTTCCGCAGGTGGGGCTGTTCAGCAGCAGTTCCAAACACAGCCACGCAACCACAAAATTGAATATGAACTATCAGTGTCAGACTGGAGTGAAGGACTTTACATTGTGAAAGCCAATGTAGGGGGTAATGTGGTTGCCAAAAAATTCGTGGTGGTTCGTTAAAGCGCTAATGTGTCAATGGCTTCAATCGCCTTGGCCCTGCGCTCCTCCCGTGTTCCAACAATTTCAATGGCAGCTACTCCTGTGGCTGCCACTTCTTTTTTATACACATCCCAAAAATATTTCCGTTTGTCGGGATGTTCACGCTGTGGGTCATTTTCCCAAGGGATGTCGATGTGCGTGAGTAGATACAAATCATAATTTCTTCTGGCAATCTGGTCTAAGATTTCCTTCTCGCAGGTGCCAAATTTGTACTCACTCCAAACCTTAATCACAAGTAAATTGGTATCGCAAATCAAAATCCTGTTAGCATCCCTGAGCCATTCATCTTCCATTCGAATTTGTCCGTGGGCAATTTTGGTGAGGTCGTGTTGTTGATAGGGCCTGCTGAGGTGATGAAGATAGGTACGGGCATACTCAGCCACCCACGGTGTCTTGTAGTGATCCCCCAAAAACCTCGAGAGATCTGTTTTGCCCGTGCACTCCGGACCAATCACACAAACCTTTTTGACAGACGATTGAAAGGGTGTGGATGCGGCCATTTCTGTTCTTGACAAATGATTACAAAGTTAAGCATTACACGCGGCTATCGCCTTGTGATAGAATCAAAATCTGTAGCTCGTCCTAAATTGGCGGAATCAAGCTGGTGGCATTCATGATTGCCTTTTGAATGCAAACCCTGGCTGGATACGCCAGATTACCAAATACTCAGCAAGAAATGTTGCAACCAATCGACAGCGCAAAATTTATGCTTCAATTGATTAAATCATTATCTTTCGAATTGAAAAAACACCATTGTGAAAAGGCGAACGGCTCTTAAGAACCTCGGACTTGGCTTGTCAGCGGGATTGATCGCACCACAAATTTTATCTGCCTGTAGCAAAGACAATCAAGGCCCTGAAATTCCCTACAATGGCAATGTGATTGTGATTGGCGCAGGAGTTGCCGGATTATACGCAGCGGATATACTGCGTTCAAAGGGTATTGCTGTCACCGTTTTGGAAGCAGGTACCCAACCGGGAGGTCGGGTGCGCTCTCTTCGCAATCAGACAGACGCGCAATATCAAACGTACAACAACGCCTCACAGGCAGATTTTCCGGTTGAGTTGGGCGCGGAAGTGATTTTTGGATCAAACTCGGCCTGGGGCAAAATCGTGGGTGACTTCAGAATCTCAACGGTTGAAATAGGCGCGGCAGCATCACCCTCCTACATACTGGGCGGGCAGGCGAAATCAGATGCAGGCTGGCAAGGCGACAGTGACTTTCAGGCGCTGAAAAGTTTTGTTTCAAACTTGCCGAATGTGGTCAGTGGCGGTTCCATTAAAGAGGCTGCCAACCTTACATCCAGGGCGCAAGCCTTGTTGAATTCTCAAGCTGGTAATTGGTTTGGGTCATCAGCGGAAAGGATTAGTGCATCAGGCATTGCTCAAATGCTAAAGGCGCAAACCCATGATGGCAAACATTTGACAATGCGCAATAACCCGTGGCAGGATGTGCTCATCTCGCGGTTTGTGAATGTTTTGCCGCTGATCAAATTCAATACTGAAGTGAAGGCTATCGATTGGGGCAGCGATGTGATAAGTGTGTCAGATGCCGGTGGCACTCAATACACATGCACCAAACTGATTATAGCCGTTCCTTTATCGATACTCAAATCAGGTTCGATTGCATTCAACCCAGCCTTACCCAATACTAACACCAATGCTTTTTCAAAGTTTGGGATGGATGCATGCATTCGTTTGGTGCTCGACTTCAGGAAGAATTTTTGGGGAACAGATACCAGCTATATTTGGGGTGGCACCACGGTACCGCAATATTTCAACAGCGGTGCTGGCAGAAGTCAATTTTTCAGAACAATGTCACTCACCATCAATGGCCCCAAGGCACAAGAACTTTCCGCCCTTTCTGAAGAGAACCTGGTTAAGCAAGTGTTGGCGGAACTGGATTTGATCTATAGTGGGCAGGGCACCGGTTTTATCAGGCGCGACTTAAACGATGGCAAGATAATGTCGTTGGTCAAAGATTGGACAAAAGACCCATTCATCAAGGGTGGCATATCATATCCGCTGGTGGGCGCCACCAATGGCGATCGCGAAGCCCTGGGTGCTTCTGTAGATAATCGTTTATATTTTGCAGGTGAGGCAACAGATGCTTCGGGCGATGCCGGCACCGTAAACGGGGCACTTAATTCTTCCCTCCGTGTAACAGATGAAATCATCAGTTCAATTATTAACCCTTAGTTGCCGTTGTTGAAGTTTAGATTTCTTACGCCTGCGGCCCAATAGATAGTGGCCTTCATCTTTTCGTATTCTGATTTAAGTTTCAAAAGCTTAGATTGAGACTGTATCAGTTTCTCCTGCTGTACGTTAATCTTAAACAAGTCACTTTCGCCATTTTCCAGATTGATCAGTTCAGCTTTCAACAGTCGGTCGTAGTTGTCGGCTACTTCATGTTGCTGAATCAAAATCTTATTGGTGTTAATAATTTGGTTGAAAACCACATTTACCTGGTTCAGTATTTCACGCTCGGCTTGCGATTGCTCAAATTGCGTGCTTTGGATTTTCACTTTTGTAAGTGCAAGTTTACTCCGCTCTTTCCTCAGTAGAATTGGCATAGAAAAGTCGAGGCCAAACTTATAGTCACTGCGAAATTGAAACGCCTGAAATTCACCATTGGGCCGCAAAGGCTGATTTATAAAGTTATAATTCAAGTCTAAACGCGGCTTAAGGTATTCCACTGCCAGCCTGCGGTCTACCTCCAACTGATCGAGCTTGGTGCGCAACTTCACCAACTCGGGGTGGTTTTGCTTCGCTTGAAAGGTCAATTCCTCCAAGGTTGAATTCGCCAGCAGCTTTCCATCATTCAGTACCAAAACTGGTGCAACGTCAGCCGATAGCTGCACAGGGTAACCGGCATCATCCCACAAATAGTTTGAAACCTTGATGCCTGTATTCAAAAACTCTAAAAACGCTTCCTGCCTGTCCACCAATCGCTGTTGAAGTGTGATTGTTGCCTGCACGGTATCGATGGCAGATGCCTCACCTAAGCTCGCATCCAGCTTCACACGCCTGAATATTTCCTCTGCAATTACTGCATTCTTGCTCAGCAATCGAAAGTTGTAGTACGCGTAATACCACTGCCAGTAGTCTTTTGCTGCTTCTAGTAAGATTTTGTTGATCAGCTTTATCTGTTCGGCTGTTGCCATCACGGCAAAAAGCTTTGCCTGCTTCAGGGCTGCCCTGCGATCATCGGTAAATAACCCGCGCCCTAACGGCAGAGAAATACCGGTAGTGAGTTGTGCGTTATCGGCAGAGCTGCCCACAATATTTTCCGGATCGATGAAAGCCCCGGTATTGCGTTCGAATGCCACCTTTGGATCCAACGGAAACCAGGTAGGCACAGAGAAAACAGATTGAAATTTATTGTAATACTCTTTATTGCCAAATTCTTTGATATTGATATCTGCACTAATCTTAGGGTCAAACGCGCCCCGCGCCATTCGAATCTCTTGACGGGCTGTTTCGCTCAACAAGCGGGTTTGCTTCACAATGGGGTGGAACTCCAACATAGAGGCATACATGTTCTCCAAAGAAAATGGCTTGATCGTATCAGGCAAAATAAACAGCGAATCGAATGCCGACTGTGTGTGGGCGGTGCTGCTGATCAAAAAGGCCAAAATGAATAAGTACCTACGCATTATGATTCTGATTCTTTGCTCTCCGACTTTTTCCTTTTGGGGTCTTCCACTTCTGGCTCCTGATACAAACTGGGCGGAAATCCGTTTAGCTGTCGCCATAATTCATACCACACACTCACATCGTCCAGCATCACAC
>DHLV01000025.1:61676-64409 GCA_002405445.1 Flammeovirgaceae bacterium UBA4659
AACACTCACATCGTCCAGCATCACCCAACCTTTGATGCCCGAGCCCATGCGAAGCTGTTTTGGCCACGCGGTGTCTGTGCTATCCGGAATCACCAAAATACGGAACTCACCCGGCTTGGTGTTTACATAGTCGATGACTTCAACAGTGCCACCAAATGTGCCCACCGAAATGCTTGGCCACCCGCTGAATTGAAGTGCCGGAAATCCATCAAACTCAATGCGCACTTTTCGGCCTTTGCTGATCAATGGTACATCCATCGCCTTTACATGCATTTCTACCGCAATGTCTGTTGATTGTGGCATAATGGTGCAGACGGGGTCGCCTTCTTTAATGGTTTCACCAATACCTGCTTGCGTGGCCTTTACCACAAACCCGGGTTGTGGAGCAAGAATGTGATATTGCTGACTGCGTATTTCCATATTTGACAAATCATTTTGCAGTTTTGCCAAATCGGCCTGCGTATCGGCCATCTCTGCCAACGTGTTGTTCCAGTCTGATTCGGCTTTATTTATTTTGTCTAAATACTCTGCTTGCACGCGCTCAATCTCAATTTTTGCATTCGTGTAGTCAGCTTCGGCCCCTTGGTATTTGTATTCAATATCTTGAAACTTGGTGAGAGGTATGTTTCCTTTTTCAAACAGCACTTTGTTTCGATCATACTGATTTTTCAGGTTATTAAACTTTACTCGCTCGGCTTCTAATTTTGCTTTAGACTGATCAACCTTTGTGCGCATACCGTCTTCTAATGCCGAAATTTGCCTCTGCAAAGCTTTTGCCTTTAAATCTTTGGATTTAAGGCTTTGTTCTTTTGCGGTGATCACCTGTTGCAAACGCAGTAAAAATTTCGGATCAAAATATTTTTCTTTTACCTCACTGATGATTGCAATGGTATCTCCTTTCTCTACAAACTGGCCCTCTTTGATCTTCCAAATTTGTATCCGTCCTGCGATAACTGTCTCCACCGTTTGTGGACGATTGCTGGGTGATAATGCCGTTACCTTTCCGGCTCCCCTGATATTTTGCTGCCAGGGTAGAAACAATACAACGAAAAAAATGACGGCAATGGCCATTAACCATCGCGCTAAGATTTTACCTGCCAACGGTGTGTCAAGCGACCGCAACGCATAGAGTTTCTCTTGCGGCATTTTCTTCTGAACCGAATTTTTTGAAATGTTCAGCATGTCATTTAGTCAATTAGATCCTTCAATGTTCCTTTTTCAATGAGTTCATCCATGGTGCCAACCGCTTTTACTCGCCCATCTGCCAGTTGCACCACTTTGTCACAGGCACTCATCACCAATGGGTCATTTGAAACATAGATGATGGTGCGTTTTGCCACGTGTAGCCTGCCTAACAAAATCATCTTTTCTTTTTTGCTTACGGAATAGAATAAATCGTTTAAGATCAGTAATCTTGGCTTTTCTGCCAGGCAGCGTGCCAGTATCAGCTTATTGCAAAATGAACTTGATAAGCCCAGTCCGCCACTCAGGATGTGTGTGTTCAAACCTTCCGGCAACGAATTTACTTCATCCAATACACCTACGGTGCGCATTGCTTCGATAGCGTCCTGCACCGTTTCAGATATTTTTCCGACAGTAATGTTTTCGAGCAGCGTCCCATCAAAAAGATCTTCTTGCGAAATATTTTTAGCTACGTAATCACGCATGTGTGTCAAATCCAAATCGCGCAGCGAAAAGTGGTTGATTGTGGCCACGCCCTCGTAGTTGTTGTACAACCCTGATAGTATGTTGATCAACGTAGTCTTGCCGGAACCGCCAGCGCCTGTCAGGCAGATTTTTTCGCCTGCACGGATATCCAGATCGATTCCTTTCAGTGCATATTCTTTGGCATCGTTATACTTGTATTTCAGATTTTTGAAGCGCACTGAAAACCCTTCGTCCTGTATTTTTGGGAAATCATATCCCCCAATTCGCTCTATCGGTAGATCTGTTACATGCCCCACTTTGTCGACTGCTGTCAGCAGGTCATACACAACATCCATATACATGATGATTTTTTCCACTGCTCCCAAAATCAAAATGATCACCACTTCAGAGGCTACCAGCTGGCCCAACGTGATTTGGCGGTCTACCACAAGCATGGTGCCTAAGATGAGCAAACCTCCGATGATACAAGCCTTGAAAATGACGATAAAAGAATACTGCGTAAGCAGCACACTAAAGTGTACTTTTCTATTTTTGAGGTAGCTATTGACGTTGTAATCAGTTTTCCGCAGCGGCAACTCTGTGTTGCCTGCTAACTTAAATGAATGAATGGCGCGTGCTAACTCTTCGAGCCATTGGGCAACTTTGTATTTGTATTTCGATTCCTGAATGGAAGAGTTAAGGCCGCGCGGCCCGGTTGCGTAAAAGATAAGCGCCAACGTTCCCAATAAAATCAGACCAAAAAAAACAAAAAACGGATGGTAAAGAGATATAAGCAGTAACCCGAATAAAATTTGAATGGCTGCAGATGAGAGATCGATCAACAACTTAGGTAACCCTTTTTGAATGGTCATTACATCAAAAAAGCGGTTGATGAGTTCGGGGGCATAGTTCTTTTGTAGTGCCTCCAAACGGATACGCGGAATGCGGAAGGCAAACTCAAAAGCAGCCTTTGTAAAAATTCTGCGCTGCAAAAACTCAACTAAGCTGATCTGTATCATTTGCAGCACGCCACTCACAACCACACCCAATATCACAAGGCCGATCATCAGATAAACTGAGCTGAAA
>DHLV01000025.1:64634-70116 GCA_002405445.1 Flammeovirgaceae bacterium UBA4659
AATCCCCAGCGGCACCGTCAAACTAATGAAGCCCACCACAATGGCATAGAACAATATGTAGAAGATTTCTTTTTTCTCCGTCCTCAACAACTGAATTAACCTTCGCAACGGCCCGGGGTGCTCGCCTTCATCGCCCTGCAAACTCACCGGGCTTTCATAGCCGTAGATCGCATAAAATGTAACTTCACCGTCCTGGTTTTTGATCAATCTACCGGGATCAAACAGAGACGATGGCGTACCTTCGATGTTAAGGTGCGTAACCTTGATCTTTCCATCTTTTGGGATGAGCAATGCAGGGTAAAGGCGATTTTCGTCATCCCGAAAAAAAGTGAGTATGGGGGCCGTCTGTTCTGAGAAATAATCGAGTAGGGTCTTTTCGTCCAAACGGTTCTCCATAAACAGCAGGCGTATTTTGTTGCCGGCCTCCGTAAGGTCGCGTGCGAATTCCGCCACTTCGTCTTCGGCATAATTCCGTTGATTGGCCTCAATGTTTTTGATGTCCTCTAAGTTGAACCCGTGGTTGAGTGCCAATGCAACTTCTCGCAAGATTTGGTGGATTTGGTTGTTTGTCAACATAGGTTTATGCTTGGATTGAACGGAAAGCCATGTCTTCTAAAAATGAATACAGTTTTTGGTAACGGTCTGCATCTGCCGTTAGTGCAGTGAGTGACGGCAGGTGGTTGGCGAAAAAAAGCTGCTGGTTGGCGGTAACCAAAATAGTGCTCACCAGCGAAGGTGCAAACTGGTAACGGGGGTTGATTTGCAGAATAAAATCAGAAATCTTGTTGCAGATTGACTTCAGTCCGCCAAACATGCCTGCCTGATTGAAGTCATCTACGCCTTTGTTCATGTATGTTTTGTCAAATTCAGCTACCACAATTCTGTGCAATGCTTCTTCATTCACAAATTCAAACGCAGGATCATATTTTTTTTCCTCGGCTATCACCCGCAAACAAGCCCGCAGTTTTTCTGTGGGGTCGGCTACTGCCGATGTATAAATATCGATGCGGTACTCCAGCCAATTCCAATACCAGGCAATCAGGTACAATAACAAGCGGTGCTTATTTTCGAAGTAGCGGTATATCGAGGCCTCGGTAGAGTCAATTTCGTGTGCAAGTTTTTTGAATGTGAACTGCTCAAAGCCGAGTTGGTCGATCATCTCAATACTCTTGCTGATGATACGCAGGCCCAACTGCGTATGCTGTGGGTCGCGCACATACAGGTGTTCGTTCAATTTGAAAGTCAAGTTCGGCATGATACAGTTACAAACTGAAATGATAGCAATACTATCAAATATCGTAATTTCTACCAAAAGGTTACATCAGGCAGGTTGAAAAATGATAAAAATGCCATTTTTCAGGATTTTTTTAAAATCCTTATGCCAATAGTATTTCTCGCACCAAAATCCAGCAGCCCATCGCCAGCGTAAACCAACCAAAGGCTTTCTTCAGTTGCACGCCCGATACCTTTTTTGAGAGTACGTTTCCGAAATGGACGCCCACGATGGCGATGGCCGTAATGGTGAGCAAAAACGGCCAGTCCACTTGCCGTGTGAGCAGGTCCCCCAAAAAGCCGGTGAGGGAGTTGAGTGCAATGATGAAAAGTGACGTGCCGGCTGCCGTTTTCATGGGCAACCCCGTGAGCAGCACCAAGGCCGGAATGATTAGGAATCCGCCTCCGGCACCAACCAATCCGGTGAGCAAACCAATCAACGTGCCTTCCGCAACCATCAAAAGGGTGTTATATTTTTTTCGGGATGGGTGGATTTCTCTGCGGCCGCGAATCATACTTACCGAGGTGAGCACCATCAATATGGCAAAGAGCCCTAGTAGAAATAGTCGCTTAGTAACGATCAGGTTACCAATTAAAAAAACAACATCTGGCAACGCAGGAATGATAAACTTGCGGGTGGCAAAAATTGCAATGATAGATGGGATGCCGAACAGGAAGCCGGTTTTGATGTTGACCAAATGATCGCGGTATTTTGGCACGGCCCCGGCAAAGCTGGTGGTGCCAACAATAAACAGTGAATAAGCAGAGGCGGTGACGGCATCGAGCTTGAACAAGTAAACGAGAATAGGGATGGAGAGGATAGAGCCACCGCCCCCAAGCAAGCCCAATAGAAATCCGATAAAGATGGCTGAAAAGTATCCGAAGTATTCCAAAAAAAATTTTTGTGCAAGCTAAGGAATGTTACTGCTAAATTTAAGTCTCAATTCTGAGCGCAAGCGAAGAATCCGCAAAATGTTGAGATTCTTCAGTCGTATCTCCTTCAGAATTGTTTTTAGCTTGGGTTTGGTCAATTACAAATCCTGCAAATCAATGTCGCGCTCACGTATCTCAAAGTCTTTTCCCTTGCCGAACTTAAAAAGTTCTTTGATGGTATAGCGCTCCAATGTGTGCAGGTCTTTTACGCGATAATCGTGGTGCGACAAAGCCTGTTCAATTTCAAACTCATACTTGTCACCAAAATTGATAAGCACGTATTGTTTGCCCACGCGCAGGGCGTTTAACGATAAACCGGCCATATCACAAATCCTCTTCTCGCTCCAACATCAAAATGGATGCCTGCGGCACAATGAAATACTTCTCGCTTTCGTACATTACTTCAATGGCTCCCTTCTGCAAAAAAATGGCGAGGTCACCCTCTTGTGCTTGCAAGGGCAGGTACTTTACTGATTCTTCTTTGCCTTTCCACAAATCGTCTTCATCGGCCGGCATGGGCAACGGATAACCGGGACCCACTTTTATAACATACCCACGCTGTATTTTCTCTTTTTCCTGAACACCTGGCGGTAGATACAATCCACTGTCGGTGCGGTCAGATTCTTTTACGGGGCGGATGAGCACACGGTCGCCCACCACTATGAGTTTTTTTAGTTTATTGTCAGGAGTCAATTTCATGGGGGCAAAGATACCCATCCATTCAGAAATATCATTCTCTTCGAATCGCTTCCACCGGGTCTAACTTCGAAGCGCGCATGGCCGGGTAGGTGCCAAAAACCACACCGACTAAAATTGCCAGCACCGCCACCACGCCAATCGTATTCCATGTGTAGGAAGCTTGAAAAGGTACTTTGGTAATGGCTTTCACAATAGGGACAATGGCCATCGTGCCCAAAATACCAAGTATCAGCCCACATACACTGCCTAACGTACTGATGGACACGGCCTCTGCCAGAAATTGCAATACTATGTCTTTTCGATTCGCACCGAGTGCTTTGCGCACCCCAATCTCTGTAGTGCGCTGCGTGACAGAAATTAACATCACGTTCATCACACCGATACCCCCAACAATTACAGAAATGCCCACAATCAATCCCATAATCACCCGAAACAGCATAAACCCTTGCGTGGCCTGTTCCAGTCGAAACTCGTGCGTCATCAATTCCATGTCATCAAGGTTATTTGGATACTCCCTCTTCATCCAACCACGAATGGTTTCTTTCACAGACGCTACATCTTCGATATTTTCTACATCAAAAGCCACGCTTGGTGGGTAGGCTTTTAGCTCTTCATCTGTGAAAGCTGTGAGGGGCAGGTAGACTTCAGGCCGGTCAGATTTGTCATCGATGATTCCTATAACATTTACTTCGCGTTGATGGATGCGTAGCTTTTCATTTAGCCAGTTTTGTTTTTCTTTTGCTGCCTTTGCAAACGCCACGTTAATCACTGCACTGCCTGAATAGTTTTCAAAATCCTCAACGGAAAAAATTCTGCCTTTTTGTGTTGTAAAGGAAGGCTTAATTTTCTCACTGCAGCCGTACACCATGCTCACAATTTTTTGATTTGCAGCAACGACTTCTGCAGATTGGGTACTGATTAAATATGCCTGCGCTGGTTTTGTAACGGCATTTCGCAACGCCCTAAACTTTGGGTAGGTGATGTACACAAAAGAATCTTTTTTGACGGAAATACCATTTACTGTTTTGGTATTGCGAGGCGAGATGACAATCGACTTGAGCGAAGTGGTTTGGCTGATTTGGTCTTTTGCGTATTGCTCCATGCCATCAATCAATGAGAGGATAGATACCAGCGCGGCCACGCCAATGATCATTCCCAAAATTGATAGCAGTGTGTGAAATAAGTTGCCGTGCATGTTACTGACGGCCATGCTGAAGGAGGCAATGATTTTTTTGAGCATAGGGTACCAATCGGATTACATAAGACTGCGAAAAAAAGAAAATGTTACAGCCGGGCGTTGGATGTCTTGACGCCCGAAAGACGGGATTCCGGATGTCACGGGTGCACCAATCACTCCTGCCCAAATAAATCCGCTTGGTCCTCGGCCCGTTTCAGAAGTTTCGAGTCGATGCTTTTGTTGGCCTTGGCACCCAGCCGCTTCAACTCTTCTACACTGCGTGTTAAGTTGCCGGAGCCGGACGTGAGTTTCTTCATCGACTCATCGTATGATTTTTTTGACAAGTCCATTTGGCGGCCCAGGTTGATGAGGTCTTCAGTAAAACCTACAAACTTGTCGTACAGCGCGCCAGCACGGCCAGCAATGTCGAGCACGTGCCGGTTTTGATATTCTTGTTTCCAAACGTTTTTAATCAGTTGCAGCGAGGGAATCAGCAAAGTAGGGCTTACAAACACAATGCGCTTTTGCAATGCTTCTTCATACAAATTCCGCTCCGACTGGATGGCCAAAATGTAGGCCGGCTCAATAGGAATGAACATGATGATGAAGTCCAGCCCGTGTTCGGAGATGTCTTGGTAATTTTTTTCGGTGAGCCCACGCATGTGTTGGCGAATGGAGACTAGGTGTGCTTTGAGCGCGCTGCCTTTCTCTTCGTCATTTTGGGCATTCACAAAATTGCTGTAAGCCGTTAAACTTACTTTCGAGTCAATGATCACGTGCCGGTTCTCAGGCAAACGAATGATCACATCAGGCCGGAGGCGACCCTCGGAAGTGGAAAATGATTCTTGAATGGAGTATTCTCTGTCGCGCTCCAGCCCTGATTTTTCCAAAATGCTTTCCAAAATAAATTCGCCCCAGGCGCCTTGTGTTTTGCTGTCGCCTTTGAGTGCGCGCGTCAGGTTCTCGGCTTCTTTGGTCATTTGCAGGTTAAGCTTCTGCAAGTTTTCTAACTGCTCGCGCAAAGCGGCATTGCGGGTAATGGTGTCTTTATGGGTGTCTTCTACGCGTTTTTTAAACTCGGCAATGTTTTCGTTAAAGGGTTTGAGCAGGTCGGTGATGTTCGACTTGTTTTGGTCGGTGAACTTTTTACTTTTTTCTTCAAAAATATCGTTGGCAAGGTTGCGGAATTGGTCAGCAAAAACTTTTTGGATGTCGCGCTGCTCTTCTAACTTTTCTTCGAGGCCACGGTTAATTGTTTCTTGCGCGATGAGGTTGTTGGTAGCGCGAATGCCTTTTTCTCGTTCGCTTTCCAGTGATTTTTTCAATTCTGCCAACTGGTCGGCTGCAAGCTTGTTTTTTTCCTGCTCGGCAATGAGGCGCGTTTTCAGTTCTTGCAGTGCA
>DHLV01000273.1 GCA_002405445.1 Flammeovirgaceae bacterium UBA4659
AGCGTGAGCATGAAACGGGCGATCACTGCAGGCGCATGGCCGGTGCCTTTCAAGCCAGCCGATGACGAACTCAAAATGCACCCGATTTGCATACGCCACTGTTTCGACTGGGTATCTTTCTATTCCTGGCTGTATTTCTGATTGCCTACCTGACGTGGGGCAAGCCGGTGTTGTATAGTTTGTTAGCCGTAGTTCCCCTGTACTTTTATCTGCGGCTCAAGTCGCTGAAACGAAAATCCTGAGCGGCACAATGCCCGATATCATTCAGCTATTACCCGATTCCATCGCCAACCAAATTGCGGCTGGCGAGGTTGTGCAACGGCCGGCCTCGGCAGTTAAAGAGCTGATGGAAAATTCGCTCGATGCCGGAGCCACCCGCATTCGGTTGATCGTGCGCGAAGCCGGCAAATCGCTGATACAAGTTGTGGATGATGGCTCGGGCATGAGTGCAACCGATGCGCGCATGAGCCTCGAGCGCCATGCCACGTCCAAAATCCGGACGGCCGATGATCTCTTTCGGATTCGCACGATGGGTTTTCGGGGTGAGGCCCTTGCCTCCATTGCGGCTGTGTCGCAAATGGAGATGAAAACGCGGCAGGCACACGAAGAACTGGGCACCTTGATTTTGGTGGAAGGCAGCGAAGTGAAGAAGCAGGAGTCGGTGGCGTGTGAGAAAGGCACGAGCATCAGTGTTAAGAACCTCTTTTACAACATTCCGGCCCGAAGAAATTTTTTGAAGAGCGTGCCCGTGGAAATGCGCCACGTGACAGATGAATTCCAGCGGCTGGCGCTGGCGAATGCCGAGGTAGCCTTTTCGCTCTGGAATGGTGAAGAGCTGATGTACGACTTACCCGCGGCCAAACTGCAGCAGCGCATTGTGGGGCTTTTTGGCAAAGCCTATCAACATCAGTTGGCGCATTGCGAGGCCGAAGTAACGGTGGTGAAAGTGCAGGGCTTTGTTGGCCGGCCGGAGTCCGCGCGAAAGACGCGGGGCGAACAATTCCTGTTTGTCAATAATCGGTTCATCCGCAACAATTATCTGCATCATGCCGTGATGAATGCCTTCGAAGGATTGCTGCCCGACAATAGCTTTCCCTTCTACGTACTCTTTATTGAAATCGACCCCAAGCACGTGGACGTCAATGTTCACCCGACCAAAACGGAAGTGAAATTTGATGATGAGCGGGCGGTCTATGCGGTGGTACGGGCGGCCGTCAAGCAGGGTTTGGGCACCCATAATCTGGTGCCGGCACTGGATTTTTCGGCTGATATTAACCTGGTCCAGAAGCTGCAGTCGGGCGGAAATGCGGGTCGCGATGTTTTTTATGACGAGCAGTGGGGAAGTTTGCAAAAGAGCAATCTCAAAAACTGGGAACACCTATATG
Organism: Flammeovirgaceae bacterium UBA4659; assembly: GCA_002405445.1. Taxonomy (GTDB): domain Bacteria; phylum Bacteroidota; class Bacteroidia; order Cytophagales; family Cyclobacteriaceae; genus ELB16-189. The sequence continues at coordinate 1,386 of DHLV01000273.1, forward strand.
AGCGCGAGGGGAGCGCCAGCCGCCTTGCCTTTCCCGAACAAAAGCCAGAGATGTCGCCTCCGCGGGCAGAAGCACCCATGGGCGGCCAGGGTACGCCCGATTCGACACCGGCCTTTCAGTTTCAGCAAAAATACATTGTATGGCCGGTAGCGGAGGGGCTTATGCTGATTGATCAGGAGGCCGCCCACGAGCGGATCTTGTATGAAAAATTCCAGCAGCAGTTGCGCAACCGGTCGGGTGCGAGCCAGCAGTCGTTGTTTCCGCAGTCGGTTGTGCTGGCCCCGGCCGATTTTGCGCTGATCATGGAAATCATGCCGGAGCTGACTGCCCTGGGTTTTCGTCTCGAAGAATTTGGAAAGAACACGTTGCTGGTAACCGGCATTCCGGTGGATGGCACCGCGCACGAAAAGCACCTGCTGGATGGTTTGTTGGAGCAATTCAAGAGCAATCAGTCAACCCTGCAGTTACCGGTGGGCGATAATCTGGCACGGTCGTTGGCGAGGCGCACCGGCATACGGTCTGGCCAAAAACTGGGTGCTACGGAAATAAATTCCTTGGTTACGCGACTCTTTCAATGTGCGGCTCCTTCGTTGGCGGCTGACGGGCGTCCAACCTTTTTCATTTTGGATACGTCTAAAATCGAGCGATATTTTGGCCGATAAAAGAATAATATGTTTTACATATCTCCACTTATTAAGAATATCATTTTTGTTTGTATTGCAGTGTTCATTGTACAAAAACTTCTGCCTGATTTTCAGTTAATTGAGCGAATGGCGCTATGGAAATATGGAACTGACTTATTCAGACCCTATCAATTGTTTACCTACATATTTGCCCACGGAAGTTTAGGGCATTTATTTTTTAACATGATGACTTTAGCTTTTTTGGGATCCTTTCTGGAAATGGTTTGGGGATTCAAGAGGTTTATGATTTATTTCCTTGCAACAGGAATAGGTGCATCAATTATCTACACTTTACTGGAATACTTTACTGAACCTTATTCAGTTGGTGTAATGGTTGGAGCTTCAGGGGTTATCTATGGAATTCTGATGGCATATGGGATGATGTATCCAGATCGTGAAACTTCACTGATGTTTCCTCCAATAACAGTGAAAGGAAAATACCTCGTGCTTGTGATTGGAGTTTTTACTTACCTAGTTGATGTGAGCGGAGAAATTGCCCATTTCGCTCATTTGGGAGGAGCCGTAGTCGGGTTTGTGATGATTAAGTTTGTAAGATTTTAGATTAAGCTTCAATGCTCGAAGAATTCAAAAGCGCTTTTCAGCGACCTAACAATGCCCACGTTCAGTTGATCATGATCAACGTGGCCGTGTTTTTAGTGATGATTCTAGTTTTTGTGGTGAGTGCCGCAAGTAAGAACGATTTCATTTTTGATGCTTTGTATAAAACAGTCGCAATTCCTCCACTTTTCAAAGATTTTATTGTTCGCCCGTGGACCTTGATTACCTATGCATTTGCCCATGATTGGACCGGCACGCTACATATTCTGTTCAATATGTTGGCCTTGTATTGGTTTGGTAAATTGTTAATCGAGTATTTGGGTAATGATAAACTCATTGCTGTTTATGTCTTAGGCGCATTGACGGGAGCATTTTTATACTTGTTAATGTTCAATTCAATTCCTTTTTTTAACGAAAGCGCAGGAGTAGGACTGATTGGAGCATCTGCGGCTGTTTATGCGGTGATGGTGGCTTGTGCCACCCTGCTGCCAGATTACACCTTTTTTCTTCTCTTTCTTGGTCCGGTTCGAATAAAATACATAGCTGCCTTTTTTATAGTAGGTTCTTTTATCGGATCGGTTCAAGAGAATATGGGCGGTAATATAGCCCATCTTGGCGGGGCCCTGATGGGCTTTATTTACATAAAACAACTTCAAGCAGGCGTCAACTGGGGTGGCTGGATAATAGCTGTTATTGATGCCTTCAAATCCATATTTTCACCTAAGCCAAAAGTAAAAGTGACTTACCGGAGTGCCGAGGCGCCTAAGAAATCTAAAACCGGAGAAAAAGCCAGTCAGGCAGAGATTGATGCTATACTGGATAAAATTTCCGATCGCGGTTACGAAAGCTTGACGAAGGAGGAGAAGGAAAAACTCTTCAATGCGAGCAAAAAAAACTGATTATCGGACAAGGAATGCATTGGCGAGCCATTGGTAAGCAAAAACACCAAATACGAAGATTATGCCCAATAAGCTTTCCTGACCGGATAATGCAATAAGGGTAATTTCAAGTGTTGCTAATACTGCTAATAGCATTGTATAGCCAATCAAAATTCTACGATGGTTAGATTTAAAAGGATTGTACATTGAAGACAATGGAATCATCATTCCAATTCCAAAAACTATCAAGGGCAATCCAAAAATATTGTTGAAAATGAATAAAAACACCCCAATAACCGCCAACCCAAGTGAGAACGCTACAAAGTTTGATGAATTAATCTCATCTTCAGTTAGGGCGTAACGCCCATAGATGTTGAATCTCAAAAAAAGATTACCTAGTGGAGTAATAACCCAAGTTGAAATAGCGAATGTGAAATAAAGGTAAACTAACGGAAGTAGGAATGGGGCTAGGGAGGGATTTGTTTCAGCGATAGAGCGTAAAACTCTAAAACCTAAGTACATTCCAATAAGCACAAACCATTGGCCTCTCTTGTTAAAGTTTGATACCCAAAAGGCGTATTTCAGAAATATCCTATAAATCCAATAGCGGGCTTTTAATGCCTCAACCAAGCCAGCCTTTGCATTTTGATTCTGAGGATTAATTTTGAGCGCCTCGCGAAAATGCTCAAGTGCTTTCGTTGGTGAACCTTTTTCCAGAACACCCCAGCCGAGGTTTGTATGTGTATCATCATTTTCAGGATCCTGATTTAATGCTTTCGCGATCGTTATAAACGCATCATCTTTTTTATTTAGCTTAAAGAGCGCAGTAGAACGAGCATTTAAACAGGTTAGGTTTTCAGCGTTTACAGCCAGTCCCTGATTAGCCGCATTCAATGACCCGTCCCAATCTTTTTTCTGAGCCAGAATCAGAGCCAAGAGTCCAAAGTATTCCGCCTCGTGAGGGTTGAATGAAATGGCGCTGTTGACATGTTTTTGTCCTTCATTCAAATCATCGTTTTGAAAACTATATATGGCATATAGGAAAAGGGCATGGTCACTATCTGGTTGTAGTGAGATAACTGATTTTATGAAGGACTTTGCTTCTCTATGTTCTCCTTGCCTCGATTTACAAATAGATATGAGAATCAAAGCCTCGACATTATTCGGCTCACCGGCCAAAACGTGCATTAACTGAGTTTCTGCTTCGGAATATCTCTTGAGATCAATAAGTTGCCGCGATCGCTCAATAATAGTGTCGTTCAATTTGAATTCTTTAAATAATCCAGCATATCATCTTAGATACACTACTCATTTGAATACAATGCATAATTACGGGCTATGACAAC
>DHLV01000071.1 GCA_002405445.1 Flammeovirgaceae bacterium UBA4659
GTCGCGAACGCTCCTCCATATCCTGAATCAACTTCTTCTCCCCTTCGGTGAAGTCAACGTCAAGCGATGTGTCAGGTTGTTCAATCACAGGCGAGAATTGAAGCCGATACTTCCAAATGAGATCTGCGCCAATTGCCTCTTTAAATTCGCGCAACGTAACCGACTCCGCAATCCAGTATAAACAGCTGCCGCTGACCGTTCCGGATGTCCCGTTCATCACGGCAATGTCAGCCCGGTCTAGCTTGCGCTGTACCTCACGTTCAAAACCTGCCTTTCCAGTAATATATATTGTACTCCAATTCATAAAAATTCTTGACCAAACAAGCTTTGGTGAATTACTCTTCCCACAAAAGAATTGCTTAGGTATTGTGCCTTGCAAAAAATTTTTCGCGCAGGCTACTGACAATCTTGTCAGCTACTGACGAGGTAACGGAAAAGAAGAGCAGAAAGTTGCCGCAGCGACCTAATTCGCCTGCAGACCGAAGAGTTGCTTGGACGTAACGTAACCCTTCGCTTTGGGCACGTATACTTCCACCAGCGAGTACGACACGGTCACGGATTTCCCGATCAAAATCTTTGGGTCACCTGCATAGGCATCAGAGCCGGGGAAGTAATGAATCCAAAGTAAACGATGTTCCTTGCCGGATGACTCCTGCAAAACCACAGTGGTGTAATCACCGTACTCGACCGACTTTACCTTGCCGCTTACTTCCACGTACTCGGGTTCTGCGCCAGGGGCGTCTGTTTCTTCACCGACAAAAGACTGGAAAACAGCCGGACACAATCCCGCCATCCGGATGCCCACCTTTTCACCCAACGACTCCATAGCCTTGGCATCGCCTAAGTCGAGTTTCAGGCCTGCTGTCTGTGCGGCATCCAACATACACAAGCCCAGCGCCATCTCCACTTCTGACTTGATCGCCAAATTAGGCTTCTTTTGAGTGATGCAGTCGCAGGTTTTCTGTGCGATGGCATCGAACTCCGCCTCCGTCTGGGCCAGGGCCCCGAAGCTGATGATGCATAAGAGGACGATGTGTAGGTAACGCATGACACGAAGGTACTTGCCCTTTTGGAGACCAACAAGCCGAAAGATTCTTGAAATTAGTTGACTGTTTTCTTGCAACCTATCGGTTACCTATATATAATTGCAACCGAAAGGTTACATATTAAGATATGACGACAAAGCAAATCCTTATCGCAACAATCACGGGAGCTGTAGCACTCCTGCTGTTTGACGGATTATTCCAAGCGATCCCAAACGTTGGCATCCGAGCAGTAGAACGTTTCGAATCCGCTGAACTTACAACGGCAAAATTCAGTGAATTGGCAAACCAAATGGCCTACATAGCCACAGAAGAAACCGTGAGCTTGGTGGCCGTAAAAGAAGCTGATTATTACAATCTTCCAAAATTCTTCGCAATCGAGTCTGTTTCGGCCCTGGCGATCGCACTATTGCTGACATTGCTATTCTCAAAAATCAAGCTTCATAGCTTAAAGGACAAACTCTTCCTTACGTCAGGCTTTGCCATGATTGCGAGTTTCGGCATTCACATCCCCTACTTTAATTGGTGGGGATTTTCACTGCCTTATACAGTCGGAGTTGTTTTAAAAACTGTCTTGGGTTGGTTACTAGTAGTATTCATCCAAAATCACTTTATCGCCAAAACCAAATAATCATATGGCCCTTTCAGCAGCACAAATGCAGGAAGCTGTAATTAAAAATCTTCCTGAAAAGACTGGCAAATCATTACAAGAATGGATTAGCATTGCCAAACACTTTAATCAATCCACAAGCAATGAAATTCTGAAAAAACTGAAATCAGAATTCAAGTTGGGCCATGTTCAAGCCCAAACCATTATTTGGCGTATGGGAAACGAAAAACCTTATGTGGAGACAATTGGCTATGAGGAGAACATTTTCAAGAAATCGTTTGACTTATACACTCACTTAAAATGCCAAATTTTGGCTTTGAATGATGATGTTTCCGTTAAGCCTTGTAAAACATACATCCCGTTTTACAGAAAAAATCAATTCGCAATACTAACCGAGAAAAAAGGTGAACTCATTTTAGGGTTGAACTTGACAACAGATAGTTTTCCTGAATTACTTAGAGCTGATAAATTGGGCGGTTCTGACCGAATTAACAAAATGATTGTTGTAAATAATGACAATCTTTCTCAATTGAATAAATACATTAAAGAAGCTTATTCCAATAACTGATGGCAAAAGAGATTAACATAGAAAGATTTTACCCTCATCCGATAGAAAAAGTTTGGAATGCCATTGCAACATCAGAAGCATTACGTGATTGGTTGATGCCAAAGGATTTTAAGTTAGAAATCGGACACGAATTTACTTTCAAGACAAAGCCACAACCAGGTTTTGACGGTGTTGTAAAATGTACCGTAATTGACTTTGTAGTTCCAACAAGACTTTCATACACTTGGCAAGGGGGCCCCTTAAAGAAACCTACAACTGTTTCTTTTGAGCGTAAATCCAAAGCAAACGGAACAGTTCTTAGTTTTAAGCATAGCGGCTTTGAAGGGTTCATCAACCAGTATATTGTTCGATTTATTTTGGGCAGTGGTTGGAAAGATTTGTTATTCAAGAAAATCAAATTGTATTTAGACAAATGAACAGAGACCCATTTGCAGCCATAGCAGACCCGACAAGAAGAGCGATTATTGACTTATTGGCTCAGCAAGAGCTAAACATCAATCAGATTTCAGACAATTTTAACACGGATTCTCGACAAG